>NZ_CAKQBI010000002.1:0-236369 GCF_934216135.1 uncultured Rummeliibacillus sp.
TATTCGGACACGTCCTCTCGTTTGTTCTATCATAAATAATTTAACTAGAGTGTGTCCATACATCTATACTACAATCAATTAATTGATAAGTGATGTTGTTTCAGTATCAAAGTAAGTTTTCAATCATCACAAATAAAAACTTTAGCCAAATGTAACTAAATAATTAATCCAAGCCTTAAGCCAAGGCTTAAACCAGGGCTTAATTATTTAATTGCATTTTTCTTTATATATCATATGAAAGAGCAATTTATCATTAACATTATCCATCACCTAATAGTTAAAAATTAATTTAAATGAATGTTTTTTATTATTTTTAACTCTTGAAAATTGGATAAACTTAACCTAATCATCCTTGTCTTTTTTTGATAATAAGCAAATAATGAGTCAATATTCACCAAATTAATTAGGAGAATATTTCACCAATCAATTAAACAACAATAAGCTTAAAGTTAACATCTACTACCTTATATATAAGAAAAGAAAAATGTTAACTTTACTAGTCGTGTATATAGGGGCAAGTCTGCTGGCAATTATTAACTTAAAACGAAGCATCGAGTTTCTACTTTAATATTATTCATTTTTAAAAATAGATTAATCTTTTTGATTTCCCTTGAAAGTTGATGCTTATCAATTCCAATCTTCTCGCAAACAGCTTTTTTAGAAATTGTAGGTATTTTATTTTGCTGACATTCTTCCAAACAACTAATCAGTCTATCAGATACCAATTCTTTTTTTGCTTTTTGAAATCTGATTTTTGGAACTTTACATTCTTCAAATTGTATTTTAGGTAGTTGTGTCCTCACTAGTTTTATGGCATCTTTGTTTGTCGTGTAAATATAATAAGTGGCCGTCATACCTGGTGAGCGAGCAATTCGGCGCATTGATTGATAATAATCGCATGCAATAAGTGATATTCGCATTTTTTCAATATTATCTTCTTCGAAAGCTTTAATTTTTTTAAAATTTCCTATGCCTTGAGAATTATAAAAAGCATATCTCAATAAATAATCAACATAGCTATAGTTAGGAGTTTTCATCAGAACGGCTACATTATAATTTTTGTAATTATTTTTCCCTATCAAATTTCCAAAATAATCAACTTCATAGTCTTTTATTAAATCTCTACTATCCCAGACTCGTAATTGGTTAGTATCGTCAATTACAGGTTTTAATTTTTTTGAATTATTCTTAGCAGTAATAAAAAGTATTTTATCACTAGATTTTATTTCTAAGGTATCAAAAATAATCTGATGTATTCTTTTTTTATCACTACGATAATCAACATCTCCTGTCTTTAATTCAAAAAGCTTTATAAGACTTGTTGAATAATTAAATGCCTTTTTCTGAGGATGAACATTAAAAATATCCGATATTGTATAACGATAGTCAATCTCGGCACTGGCATCTAAAATAATATTACATTCTAGTAAAATGAAATTAAAATTACTATTATATGTATCGATGTTTCTATCTATAATAAAACTTGGATTTTTTAGAATAAACTTTAATTTTTCAAGCATTTCCTTATCTTCATTCGACTTCTTTTTCTTTAATATATCTATCGCCCCTATATACTCACTTATTTCTTCTTCTGTATAATTCAACTCTAGTTTATTAACTATTCTTTTATCTCTGCTATCAATTTTTTCTAAGCAAACGATGATTTTTTTTGCAATATCCTTTAATATCTCATTTTGTTCAAATCTTGCTAATAAAGCTGCATGGCCCAAGTCAGCAAAGCTAAATGTCACTTTATTAAATACATCAGGATGTTCATCAATAATTAAAATCTCTCTATCTTTTATTAAATCTTGATGATAACCTAAACAAATTTGCAGATACATTTTATGAGAAATGCATAATACCTGTGATTTTTCTGCTTCTACCATTTTGGCTTTTTTTCCTGATTCGACAGTTGTAAATTTACAAGCTCTATTCTTATCATTTGCTAACTTATTTATAGTATCCACTGTATTTTCAATTCCACTATCTTTAACGAATCGTTGTACATATAATGCTCTATAAGGTGTGCTAGCTAATAACTCTTGGACTTTTTTACTTTTTCCTGCCCCAGCTTCGTACGAATAAACATCAAAATGCTTATTATCCCATGATTGCGTATTCGTCATCTTTTCTACCAATTCTTTAAAGTCAATAGAACTACTTAACATTATTCAATCACTTCTTTTATTATATTTATATACTTTATTATACACCCCATAAGTATTATAAATAATACTATTATTACCTTAAACTAGTACGATTTATATGAATATTATTACGTCTACTGCATATTATATAAATATAGATTCTTTCAATATTATTGTTGAAATTATCTAAGTAAAATAATAGAGGAGTGATATTATGGCAAATAGTTTATTAATTGCAGTTGATAGCGGAAAATATGCTACTAAAGCTAGATATAAAGGTGGTGATTTTGAAAATAGTAAGAAGATGTACTTTCGTACAAAGGTTCAAGAAATAGATAAAGGTTTATCTTACAATATTAAAGGTGTTGATATAATAGAGTATAATAACAAAACATATATTATAGGCGATAGTGTATCTGAGAAAAGAGCTAATTATGATGTATCAAAAGACACGACAGAACATCTTGTATGTATTTACTTAGCAATATCAAAAGCAATAGAAAAATTACAAATTACAGCAAACTTAATAAGAATAAATCTAGCGGTTAACGTCCCTATTAACATCTATCAGAATGTGGATTTGAAAGAACAGTATGCAAATCATATTAATAACAATAAAATTATTCATATTAAGCATAATGGAAAGCAATTACATCTTCTTATTGATAATTTAATATTATTACCAGAAGGAATGGCCGATATCTATACAAATCTTAGTAAATATCGTACAACTAAAAACTTAGTATTAGATATTGGAGGACTGAATACAACTTATTGTGTTTATAAAGGTATTGTGCCTCAGATAGATACAATGATTTTGGCTAATACAGGTGGTAACATTATACGCAGCAAAATCGCTAGCGCTCTCTCAAAGCAATATGGGATTGTCATTGCAGCTGATGATGTAGAGCAAATCATTAAAGATTCTTTTCTATCAAAAAATGGAGTTGTTATGGAAGACAGTCATGATTTAATTCTTAAAGTATTAACAGAACATGTTAATGAAATTATTAATTTCGCGAAATCTCATGATATTTCCTTTTACAATACCAATGTTATTATTTGCGGTGGTGGTTCGCAATTGCTTAAAAAGGTTTTGCTTTCTAAAATACCTAATGCGAATATTGTAGAGGATGGAGCTTTCTCGAACGTTAATAGTTTTTTTACAATTTTAGATGTGAAAATCAATGGGTAATCGCAGAATTTCCATAAGTATTAGAACAGACTTTAATGATGTATATACATACTTGCAATCACTTGATAACGTTAGTCTATACGTTTGTAAGCTTATTAGGGGTGATATTCAACAAAAAAAGAGGACATCAACAGATGATGAATCTTTAAAACGCCTTGTTGATTCACTTATTGATAATAAGCTCGCCAATCTTAACCTTGACAATTTGCCAACAAGCAGTAATGTCAAAGAAATCACTGAGGATGATAAAGATTTAATCAGTTCAATATTTTAAATACATACATAAGGCTATTCATAGTAGAATAGCTTTTTTCTTTTATAAACCCATAGTTGATATGAAACTGAAGTGACTTACTAACCTCTTCAATAATGGATATTTGATAATTGCCAAAAATTGATTTACCCCTAAGAATTTTATATATTAATAGAATTATTTTTATAAATCCATATGTTAATTACAGATAAAATCATGCTTAATTTTTTTGTGATTAAAATAAAAATTCAACTTTTTTAATGTATATATAGGTTTATGTTTCGGAATTGTTTCCTCTAGGAAACTTTTGATTAATTATTATAGTGTGACATTTTATTTTAATCTATAGCATTACAATTATTTTTTTGCTATTTAATCAATTTATATAAAATACATTTACCACAATATGTTTTATCTTGTATATGAAATGTCTTTAAGCTTTATTTTTTAATTAATTTACATAATGATAGATTATATTAAATAGATTATATTTTAATATGGCATTACGGTAACTAAAGACTATAAATTATCATCTTTCATGCCATATTTTTATAAAGAAAATCATTATATAGGTTATTTTATTAGCATTTACAATTAATATTTCAAATTATCGACCACAAATAATATTGAAATATTTGAAATAAATTCTTCTCTCGTCTATATGTAAAAACAGCTTATATATGTACCCTGTCTATATTAAACTAAATAATTCCAATTCAAAATTCAAAAGCGGTAATATTCGTGCCATAGCAACTTATTCAATTTGATTAAATATGTTCAGCTACCAATAGATACAATTTAATAACTACAATGCTTACTTTCACCTTTTATTATACAATACAGTTAGTAAGGTAAAAATATACTAAGGGTGATTATTAATGAAATTAATGGATGCTTTAGAAATTTTAGAGAATGGTAAAATTGAGAATATCCCTTTCAAAGAACTATTTTTAAATGTTCCAATAGACAAATTAAACAAAGGAAAAGTCGGACAACTTCTTGAAATATATTTAGGCCTTGCTAATACTCCAAACGCTCTAGATTTTGAAGATGGCGAGCTTAAAACTAATAAAGCTAAGTTAAACGGTGAACCCCTTGAAACTATGTTCATTTCACAAATTGCTTCGCAAGTTGATAATATGTTTTCTGGTATGACATTTGAACAATCATGGGTATTCAATAAGATTAAGCGAATGATATATCTACCAGTAGTTAAACTTTCGAAAAAACCTGAAGAATGGTATTTTAAACCACCAATTTATTTTGAAACAAGTCCTGACGACAATTTTTTTGCTCAACTTCAAGATGACTATAATAATATAGTTTTTCAAATGAAGAACTCTATAGAAAAAGGTGATGGTTACTTACATACTTCTAATGGAAAATATATTCAAATACGAACTAAAGACTCCAAACCTTATCATCCTATCTATTCAAATCATTACAAAAAATACATTTCAAATAAAAATTTTGCTTTTTATTTCAAAAAAGAATTCATGACTGATTTATTAAAAAATTCAACAAAATATCCTAATATAATCTAAAAAATTTTTTAGGGTTACTTTGCATAAAAGGCAACTCTCCAAGAATTGCCTTTTAATATAGGAGATGAAGTTTTATTATGCCTTTTTCTTATTCTATGAACGAAGCGGATAATATTGCCCAGCTAGCTTATAAAGATATTGAAAAGTATTTGAAACATTTTGATGTAACAGATGAAGTAATAGATGTTCAAAACGACAAAAGATTTCAATCTTTAGATATCGATTTACTTTGGAAGAGAACGGTAAATGGAAACAAGGAAACGATTAAAATAGAAATAAAAGGTGATAGATGGCATAGAACAGGAAATTACTTTTTTGAAACAATTAGTAATAACAATAAAAACACTCCTGGTTGTTTTATGTATACAGAGGCAGATTATATATTTTACTATTTTCTTGAAATAAAAGAATTACATATACTGCCAATGCCTACAACAAGAAATTGGTTTGTTTTGCACCAAGATGATTTTGAAGAAAAAGCTACATCAACACCTGGAGCAAATGGTCAAATAGCATATAAAACCATTGGTAAACTTGTTCCCAAAAAAACTTTACATGATAATAAAAAGCTTCCATTTCAAATTAAAGTAGTAAAATTAAATAACTGTTTAAAGTAAATTAAAAGTGAGGAATTTTATGAACATCAAATATCCTAATCCTTATTACACATCAATAGACCAAGACTATTCCCTAATTCTTGGGGATAGTTTAGAAATATTAAGTTCTCTTCCAGACGAATCTATTGATGTAGTTTTTGCTGACCCACCGTATTTTCTTTCGAACGATGGAATTACATGTTCAGGAGGAAAAATGGTGTCGGTAAATAAAGGTTCTTGGGACAAGAAAAACTCGTTTGAAGACATTTATCAATTTAACTTGGCATGGTTAATAGAGGCAAGACGAATATTAAAGCCAAACGGAACACTATGGGTATCTGGTACACTTCATAACATATATACTGTAGGATTTATCTTGCAGAAACTAAATTATAAGATTCTAAATAATATCACATGGCAAAAGACTAACCCTCCCCCTAATTTAGCCTGTAGAACTTTTACACATTCCACAGAGACAATTATTTGGGCAAAAAAGTCTGAGAAAGCTAAGCATTATTTCAACTATGACTTAATGAAGAGTTGGAATAGTGGGAAACAGATGAAGGACGTATGGACCACTTCGATTACTAAAAAGTCTGAAAAATCATTTGGTAAACATCCCACTCAAAAGCCACTTGAATTATTAGAACGTATAATCTTATCTTCAACACACGAAGGTGATGTTGTTTTAGACCCTTTTAATGGAAGTGGCACTACAGGTGTTGCTTGCTATGAATATAATCGGAATTACATTGGAATTGATATTAATTCTACTTACTTAGATATCACGATTGATAGAATAAGTCATACTACCAAAAAGTTTCTAATTTAAAGAGAAGAGTAATAACATTATCTGAATTATATTATAAAAGATAATATTTGGAGGTTATTGATATGAGTAGAATAATGTATGTAAGTCCTGGAAAAGAAAATTTCAAAAGAAACTCCCAATCTTTCCAGTCAATATTAGATATTCATATAAATCAAAAATATATTTTAGCAATTTTTCCAGGGAGTTTATCCATAAATGATTATTTAATAAAATACCGTGAAGTTATTAACGGAAAAAAGACTCGTCTAAGAACTCCTAAACATATCCATTGGGTAACAGATTTACTAATAAAAAAAGAATGTAATCCTAAATTAACTGATAAACTGATTTATGCCTTATTAAAATCTTGGAATAACTCTTCTTCTATTTCTAATCTTAATAAGAACTCTATTGTTAACATACTAAAATCCTCCAAAGTGATTTCCAACATGGGCCACTATTCCGTATTAAGTAAATACGGATTTTACGATATAGAGTTTCTCATTATACTTGCAGAGCTTTTAGCAGTACAGGAAAAAACAAATAATTCTAATGCATATATGTTCAGGCATGTTTTAGAAAAATCTTTAACAAATGATTTATTTAGTATAATTTCAACAGCAACACATAATGGTAGATAACTTTTTTTATTCATTTAAAAACACCCCTTTCCAAATAGAAAAGGGTGTTTATTAATTTATTCGTTTACAACTAGTATCTCCGTAACTGCTCCACGCTTTGATGCCTTTGAGTTAATTGCTCTTGCAGCTTCTATATCTTCATAAATTTTAAATCCATTATACAATTCTTCAAAAAATGTATCATCTGGATTAGTATTTTTAGGATTTGAGTTACTAAGCATCATAGCTGCACCCTTATCACTCATACTATGGTACCACTTTGCTAAACGACACTGTTCCTCATCATCAAAATTCCCCTTAGAATAACTATTAAAGCTTGATGTCACATTTAAAGGTCTATATGGAGGGTCCAAGTATACAAACGTATCTTTCGTCACAAAATCAGATAGTTGTTCAAAATCTATATTGGTTAGTTTTACATTTTTTAAAACTTCACTAACATCACGAAGATTTTTAGCATCTACTATTTGTGGATTTTTATATTTTCCAGCTGGAACATTAAAACCACCCTTTTTATTTTCACGATAAAGTCCATTAAAACATGTTCTATTCAAAAATAGAAAACATACACTAGCTTCTATTCTAGTATTATCGATAATATTTTCTCCATAGCTGTCATATTCTATTTTATTCTTAATATTATTAAATTTATCACGCATTTCATAATAATAACTTTCTCTTTCTTCAGGAGATTTCTCCAAATAATTCGCTTGCACTCTTTCTAGTTTATCAATCAATACTTCCACGTTTTGTTGAATAATATAATAGGTTGAAATCAATATATTATTCACATCATTTAATATTACTTCTTCAAATTGATATTTTTTTATTAAATCAAAAAATACAGCACCACCACCAACGAATCCTTCAATGTATTTCTTAATTTCTCCATTCTGTAACCGTTTAGGATACTTATCTACGTAAACAGGTAATAGTTTTCTTTTTCCTCCTGCCCACTTTACAAATGGTTGCGCTGAATTCATTCTTATCTTTTCCTCCTGAATTTTATTATAATTCTTATATTTATAATAGCACACTTTCACTGTGAGTGAAAGTTTAAGTTTTATTTATATGTTATAATTTGCTTAAATATATACCGAAGGAGAAGTAATATGTCAGCTGATATTATCTTTGAAAAAGAGTATTACAAAATCGGTCAAGTTATTAAAAATATTCGGATATCAAATCAATTGTCGCAAGAAGACTTTAGTAATTCTATAGGAATTAGCTTGAGCCATTTATCCAAACTAGAAGCTCCAAGTTCATGTCAAAAAGTTTCATTAGATGTCTTATTATGCATTTCTAAAAAATATAATATACCTATGAAAAAGTTTTTTGATTAGTAAATATAATTACAAAAAAGGAACATTTAACTTAATGAAAATTTATATTTGCTTTTTAAAATAGTCAGACTTATTCCACATTGCAGCTTTAATCTAAAGATATCTCTTTAATGCCTCAAATTTAATCGATTGCTGCTAAACTAAAAAAGGAACTTCTCATCATCGAGGAGTTCCTTTAATTTGAGGCAATTTCTATTTTCTAAATGGTCCATTCTTTTCTCTTCAAAACTAAGCTAAATTAAATGCACTACTTAATTAAACAACTCAAACAGATAATTTTCACTTAACATATTTAAATTAAATACATAACTAATATGTCCAAATGCTTCTTCAAGAGGTAAATGAGCAGTGTGCCATCCTTGTCCATCTGTAACCCAAACAAAAGTAACATCATCTGCTGAGTTTGAAACAAATTCATTCAGTGTGGTAAATTCTCCTGCTACCGCTTTTAGCTTACTACCTCCCCCACCATAGTAATTTGTTTCTATCAACCATAAACGGTTTGTATTAGGGTCAAACACTGCATCATCAAATCTACGTTCTGACTTATCGACTGGAACGTGAATCCCCCAATTACTTAATATCCATTTAGCTGTAGCTTGTGGATGGTGTTCAAGTGAGAGTTTATTTGCAACTTTTGCAACATTTCTTTCAAGTATCCCTTCCATTGTTGTCCCACTACGATTCTTACGACCGTTACTATCAAGACCAGCTTCTACGCCGTAAACATAATCAACTAAAGAACGATTAGCTTCATTTTCTAAGAAATTCAGTAACCCTGATTGCTCTGCAAAATCAACATACGACTTAATGTTATTTATATCAATATCTTTGAAATCGAGTTGATAAAACGACATACTATCATTTTCATCTATTGATAAAACATCTAGAATTTTATCCCTGCTAGCAATTAGACTCGGCAAAGCTTTGATTAAGTCAGGTTGTTTTGTGAATAAATTAAGAGTTTCTTGATAGATATTTTCTTTACCTATTAAATAGTTTAACGTGTTTAATTCTAACTCATATTTTTTTGTTTCACGATTCACTTTTTCCCAATTCACATAATACTCGGGAGTACGATTGGTTACAGATAAAGTATCCATAAAATAAGCCAACCGTTTATCAGGTGATAAGTTTGCATATTCTTCAAATTTCATATGTAAAATCCCTCCATTTATGTATTCCTATTAGAAGTTTCTGGTTTTATTTTAACAGATAGATAACTATGTCTGTTCAATAAAATCTTTTAGCTTTTTACCTTATGACTATTTTAAACCCTTCGGTCAACCTATAAAATTGCAACTATTTTTAAAACATATAAAAGTATTTCATCACATATTATATTATCAAATCGAAAATATAGATAAAGGAAGTGCCAATAATGAGTAACAATTCTTGAAAAAAATCTTTGAGGATTTGAACTTAGACCAACATGATTTTGAAACTTCACCTTACTATTTAAGTGCTGAACAAATAAAAGTCGCTTGCCAAGACTTTACGAAAGTGGCGGAAAAAGAAGTAAGAATTTTATGCAAACAAGATACACGTGAAAGTAGACCCGATGTTTTTAAGGAGAAAAACCTTTTTCTATTACCCGTAAAAAACGGTAATTATGCTATTATCCGAGATGAAGGGTATATAGATATACCAGAAATAGATACGGATGCAATTCTTTTTAAATCAAAACTTTCATTTAAACCTATTACAAGCACTATCGGGAATTCCGAGATGCAGCATGTTGATTATGCATTTGCAGCTGGACTTATAGAGAAATTTGTTAATGATAATTCTTTAATATTAACAATAAGGGGAAGAAAATATACACCAAAGTTCGAATTTTCTGTCGGCAAAAATCACATAGAAGTAGAAAGTGTTCAAACAGAGGTAGATGCTGGATACGAAGGAAGTAATAAAATTGTTTTAATAGAAGTTAAAAACTCTTCAACTAGAAATACAATTATTCGTCAACTTTACTCCTTTTCACATTATAATAAAAACCACCCTAAGCCACTGTAAAGCATTAGGTTGGTTCAACAAAAATAAATTAGTGACTACTACCACTCAGATAGTAATAGTTGTAAAGTGAGAAATTGTTACTAGCAGTCTTCATTTTAATTATTAAATTCCTATAAAAACTTGAATTACCACATTTACACGTATCTGCTGTACTAATAAGTATTCTTTCCTACATCTTTACATGCAGCCAAAAATTCATCATTAAAGTTGAGCTTAAAATTATGTTCTTCGCCATTTAAAACTTTACCTTGAATACTTACATTAAATAATGAAGATAAAATAAAAACATTACCTGTTGGCTCACTGATTTCCAGTTGCAATAATGAAAGTCCAGATAATATATCTTCAATCTCTTCTATCCCCATATTAGTTTGCTTAGATATGTTTTCTAGAGTACAATGAAGCGTACTTTGATAAACATATCTTGGATTGAAAATTAATTTAAATAGTATTTCGTTGAACAATCTAATTTCTGATACTTTCATTTTACTAAAATAGATTTGGAATTTTTCTTTATCGTCATAGTCTTTTAACCTATTTTGAATATATTTATCTAAACAGTCAAAAAAGATTCCCTTTTCTCTTTTATAGGGAATTAGCTTTCTTGGTTCTATTATAGTAATGTCCTCTATTAATTGGTGCAAAAAATTATATTTCATTGATTCTACATTCCTTCTTAATAATGTATTTGATATTCATTTTTCTTATCATGCCTTATAATAGTATCGTATTTTTAATAAAAATGCATTATTTATATTGAATTTTGAAATCAAAGAAAATGAAGAATGAATTGGACATACTACCATTAAAAGCTTTCCCTACAATGTAAATTACTGGTTATTAATATCACTTTTTCTAATAATACTTGAAGTTTTTTAGGAGGTTAATATCTCTTACTCTTTTTCAGATTTTTTCGTTGTTAGTATTCTCCATACATTTTCATCTTTTTATTAACATCTATTTTTTTCAAGCTTAAAACTCATCTTTCATTTAATATACATAAAAACAGTCTATTTATCGTTAATACAAGCATCACCGATAAATAGACCTGGAATTTTATCTTCTTAAACCACGTTCATCACATAAATTAGCAATTTCTCTCCATGGTCGCCCAATAGAAAAATTACACGCTTGTTCAACCGAATAACCCTCATAGAATAACTGATAAACAGCTAAACCTTTAATACGTTTACCAACTTTAGTTTCAACCCCATTTGCAAGCATGCGGTTTTGCTCGGCTAACATCACCAAATACAATGTACCGAATAACTTTTGGATTTCAAGATTATTAAAGTAATTATTTTCTAGATTAGTAGCTATTTCAGGTATTACATTATTCAATATTCTTTCTTCTACTTCTCTACCTGTTAAATTGTAAAGATTTAAAAACTCATTGTACACTTTATCCATTCCACAAGTTTGACCTAATTTATGAAGACTACCTAAATAATCTCTATCATAGGGTGCTCTTCCATTTATATAAATGCACCATTCATCAAAATTACCTTTATCACGTGATAATTCAGTTCCATCTTCGTATCTTTTTACTAATACCATAATTTATATATATATTAAACTAAATACCTATATTATTGTCAAAAAAAACATTTAATATATTAGATAAATAATATACTTCATTATGTATATATCAGTTATAGTAGATTGATAAATTAAGCATTCTATTGATAAACATACTTAAAATTTTCATTTTAATAAAAAAGCACACTGTTTAACTATTTGAACAATATTTAAATTCGTAAATGAATACGTTTTGACTAGGTAATTGACTACGTTCATTTTATATTTATCGAAACTACATGCAATTAAAAAAGTGCCAAAATCCTTATCTATAAAGGATTTTGACACTCATTGAAATCATCTATTTTCGTATTATGGAGACGGTGGGAATCGAACTCGCGTCCAGAAACTCCAATACTCAAACTTCTACGCGTGTAGTTTGCCTATTTGCAATTCGCGAGTCCTTATGCCGACTCTTACTGCTATAAGGGATTGGAGACTTTTCCCTACTCTTCATTTATCATTTTTTTCATTAGGGAGTATTACATATTTACGAACTTGGTTCAAAGACCTTAATAATCATATCATATTTTAAGAGGTTTCAACTAGATTTCCATTTACACATTGACTAATAAATGCAAACCACTTTCCTTCTATATCATCTTCGGTGTCCATTTCTTTAATCTGTTCATAAGTTAATTTCTGTGCTACATGATTATTAAGTTTTTTCTTCACATTACTTTCAGAATATCTTGTTAGACTTGCAATCAAATTAGGTACATCATCATCTGGACCAAATGTAAATCCATCTTCCAATGAATAAAATTCTTTAATTACATCTGGATGAATATAATTTTCTATTTCTCTTTTACTAGTTAGAAATGCAACGGAACCATCGTTTCTTTCTCTAACTTTTCTACACCATTTCTCATATTTAGGTTCTTCACCTTCTTTTACTACATCTCTATCGTAAATATGAATTTCTGGTATATTTAATTGTTTTAAATATTGATTTTCAACCCAACCTCTTAATGTATCCCCACCACAAGGAATTATTATTACTTCATCTGTATTAGTTAAATCTACAATATTAGGATTTCTACTTGCAATTATTTGGCTAAATATTTTTAAAATACTAAAGTCATTCGGTCCTTCAACAAAAACTGCTACCTTTACTCTACTACCAATAGGCGATGGATATACCCCTAATGTTTCAGCCACTTTTTCAAGAACTGTTTCGTCATTTTTAGATGACATTACTACTTTTCCATCATCTATATTCAATATCAATCTTAATGAATCTATAGGTAATAAACTAGCAAAGGCTGGAACATGTGTAGTAAGAATCACTTGTGTATTATCTTTTTTGCTTAATTCCAATAAAGCATCAGCTAACATGACTTGATTAGCAGGATGCTGGGCTGTTTCTGGTTCTTCTATAGCATAAATAATGTCCCTAGAATTAGTTATATCTTTTTTTTCCGCCGCAGCCCTAAAAAAGTTCAATAAAATTAACCTTCTAACTCCACTACCTCTCTTATTAACAGGTATCCCATTATCCCCCTCTAGCGTCAATTTAAATAAATTTTGCCACTTTGGTTGTTCTGAAATATATGGTGTTAATTCGTTCGCCAATGTTGGGTCCATTTCTTTTAATTTTTCTAATGTTTGTTTTGCTACACTCATTGCCTTATCTTGAACTAACTTTTCAATATCATCTAGCTTATCTCTTACTTCTTCTAGTGCTTCTCTTATAGCAACCTTCATTGGGTCTTGAACTTCAGAATCCCCATCGCTACTTGGTCTATCAGATTGGAATAAAGTGAATATAGGTAACATAGGTTCAATTTTTTCCCATACTGTACCACTGCTTCCTCTATGTAAAACGATTTTATGCGGTTCCAATTTGTTAGTATCAACTGTACTAAATATATCTTTACGCATTAAATGATTAGTTCTTAAATCTGTTGGTCCATTTTCAATATTCAAAGTCTTTACTTTACGCTGTAACTCTTGTTGTGTAAGTTGAATAAGAAATTTTCCGTTTTCTATTGCATCTGTAGGATATAATGCTTTCAAATAAATATCTGGTTTTATATTTTTCTTAGAACAGTCATATACTTTGTGAATCTCTAAATAACCATCTTCATTTAATAAAAATTCTTCTCTAAATGTTGTAGGTGCTGTATCGTCTAAAATAATTTCTTCATCAAATCCTGAAAAAACACATCCTATTAAGACGTTACGATTTTCCGATGTAACACAATAATCTTTACTATCAATTTTAACTGTACTGTTATTAAAGAATATCTCCAGTGCCTCTAAAATAGTTGATTTTCCTACATCATTTTTTCCAATAATAGTTGTTAAACTATTAAAGTCAATTTCTACAAGGTCTTGATACGAACGAAAATTATGAATGATAACTTTTTCTAATTTCATGCATTCACCCCTTATATTTTATATACAAATATTACCATGAAATATTTTGGAATGAAAGTATTATTTTGTGCGCAAAAAGGTTTCCAAACCACTGTGTAAATTGTGCATCCACTAGTAAAGGATACAGCTATCCCCGTCCCCCCTAGGGTAGAGCTTATACTGTATTTTTTATTTGCACAACTTCGCACAGTTTTTACTAAGCTACTTGCATAATGTCACTCACTTGTTTGAAGTCATTCAACGTCATCTGGACAGCTATTGGTTTACTATCTTTCATTTCTATCACCTTTATTGGTAGTCTATTTTTTACTGCGACTTTCATCATTTGTTCTAGTATTCGTGGCGTACATGAATACATCTCAATTTCGCCCGTATATTCCACTACCAATCTTGTTTATCACATAGGTTTGTGACTTTAACTTTCAAATAAATCCTCTAATCGTACTTTATCCATAACTACTTTTGATTCAATACTCTCCTTTCGTTTTTCAAATTTTAAAAATAAGTCTGGCACTTGTTTATATAACTCCTCTTTACAATGGGGCTGTAGAGGAAAATAAATATTATCGTTATTTTTGTGTTTTTTAATTATCAATAGACCAGCTTGTTCTAATCGTTTATTAGCAGTAACTATATTTTGCCTACTACAATTAAGAAGTAATTCTAATTGATAAATCGTTGGATATGCATAGGCTTGATTAGGATTAAATAACTCTAAATATTTCACATACAAAGCTACATCGAATGGTTTGATTAAACCTAACTCAACATAGCGAAATATATCTGTAGAAACCTTCTCCATCTTCTGTTGCAAAAGATTTTTTAGGAGTAATCATTATTTCACCTCTCTTTTCCAAAATAAAAAAGTGCAAAGAATTTATCCCTCACAGTTATGTACTTTCAAATATGTTTTAGTTTAGGACATTATTATAAAAAGTCTCTTAAATTAGTTGCCACCTCTTCTACATCTAAATCTAAATATTGTGTTGTGACAGCTAAATCACTATGTCCTAATGCTTTACTGATTAACGCTATACTAGCACCCTTCTCTAATAAATTCTTAGCATGAGCACGTCTAATAGCATGGGCATTGATATTCTGTAGTCCAAATCGTTTAGCATATTTGTTTAGCTGTTTAGATATTGCAAAATTAGATGACTTACTTGTATTCATTGGTAATCCATTTTGCGTAATAAATACATTAAAGTTCTCTGTTCCATAATAATTACGAATACCATTATTAAGCTGTATTAACGTTTTTAGCATATTTGCAATTTCATCATCAATTGGTAACTTTAAATGTTTATGATTTTTTAATGTAGAACCATCTAAACTTAAAACTAAGTTTTCAAAATCGATATGACGTTCCTTGAGTTCCCCTAAAGTACGGATACGAATTCCAGTCTTATACATTAACTTAATAGCCACCGCATCTCTAAAACCTATAAATGTAGTCTGGTCTATTAACTGTAATAATTTTTCAATATCTGATAACTTAGCACCACTTTTTACTTCTTTGTCTACTCTAATTTGAATTGTTGTCCAAAAACGGTCACTAAACCAACCGTTGTTATAGAACTTACTAAGAACTGCTTTAATTGATTTTAAACGAATTAACTTTGTTCGCTGTGATACTTCAATTGAATCTAAATAATGATAGATTGAATCAATTGTTATCTCTTCCACGTACTCTAATTTATTTATCTCTATAAATTGTTTAAAGATATAATCATAACTTTGAATTGTACGTTCACGATTACCCCCAATTTTCATTTGCTTAAAAACTGTTTCTAAAGCTGTTTCAATAGTAATAGCATTACGAACTTCCTCACGATTCATTGTAGTTAATGCCACTACATCACCACTTACAGCAAAGATTCCATGTTTTCTACTCTTAGACAAAATAAAAAACCTCCATTTTCATTAGTGAATTTGAAGGTCTTGAACAGTGTAAATATGTAGGTATGAAAAAAGGGACATTCAACAAGAGTTCAACTCCCGTTCAATATCCCTAATCTCGAAAATCGTTGATATGATTGCATTTACAGCCATTATTTTTATGGAGACGATGGGAGTCGAACCCGCGTCTAATAACCTTATTATTTCACAAATAATTCCTTAAATTTTCAGCAACTTCATCTACATCTAAATCTAAATACTGCGTAGTTACTTCTAAATTAGAGTGACCAAGTGCTTTTGATATAAGAGCTAAATTTGCTCCTTTTTTCAACAAATTCTTTGCATAAGCCCTTCTTATTGCATGTGCATTGATATTTTTTAAACCATATTTTTTACTATATTTAGTAAGCTGCTTAGAAATTGCGTTATTAGTTGATTTTGTATTTAGCGATTTACCTTTATATGAAATAAAGATAAATGAATTATCCTCATGATAGTAATTCCTAACTTTATTGTTTTGTTGTATTAATACCTTGTACAAATGAAGTAATTGATTATCCAAAGGTAGCTTTAGATACTTATGATTTTTCAATACATCCCCATCTAGCTTTAATACCCCCTCATTAAAATCAATGTGTTTTTCTTCTAACTGGCCTAATGTATTAATACGTATCCCCGTCTTATACATTGTAAGAATAGCAGTAGCATCCCTTAATCCAACAAATGTTTTTAAGTCTAACAAAGATAACAATAAATCAATATCTGATGGCTTGGTTCCCTGTTTTATCTTCTTGTCTACTTTTACATTGATGGATGCCCAAAATTTAGTCTCATACCATCCATTGTTGAAACACTTGCTTAAAAAGGATTTCAAAGATTTTAATCTTGTCAATTTTGTTTGGTTTGCTACATTCATTTTATCTAGCCAATTATATATTGTTTCCATAGTTATTTCCGACAAATATTTTATACCTTGAGCCTTTTCGAAATTACTGACAATTCTTCTGTAATCATCAGTAGTACGCTTTCGATAACCACTAGCTATCATTTGTCTAATAACTATCTCCAATGCATTATCTATCGTACGTGATTCTATATCCTTCTTCTTATTTTTCTTTTTTGTTTCAATCGGCAATAACCCATCAAAATCAACATCAAAAACGCCTGACTTTTTTGTCATAAAAAAATCCTCCATTCTTTTTTTGCAATGGAAGATGAAATCGGCTAGCTGCATAGAGCAACGGTGTTCTAAGCCAGAGGTGGTGCAAAAATAGGGATTTTTCTTTCCGGACCGACACCCTGACCGAATCCCTAAAAACAGAAAAACCCTTGCGTAGCAAGGGCTCTAGAGGCTAAAACTGTATGTCCCAGGAGGGATTCGAACCCCCGACCGACGGCTTAGAAGGCCGTTGCTCTATCCAGCTGAGCTACTGAGACAGGATGTCTTTTTGATATGTTATCCTTAAGACATTTCCTATTATAGCATCTCTGATAAAATTGTCAACACTATTTTATCAATATAATAAAGTTTTTTCTTCAATTACCTTTTTTTCTTCTGTATAGAAAATTATATGCCAACCATTTTCGATGTTTTCAATGATTGCGTAACTTTTTTCTTTGCGGCCTCTCGGTAGTAAAAGACTTCCCGGATTGATATAAAGAATATTATCAACGAGTTCAACGCCTAGAACATGAGAATGTCCAAATAAGACTACGTCTGCTTGTACTTCTCTTGCTCGATAAGATAACGCAGTTAGGCTTGATTTTATATGATATAAATGACCATGCGTCATATAGATTCGCTTTCCATCTATTTCTTTTATCATTTCAGTTGGAAATTCAATATCCTGATCGCAATTGCCTCTAACTTTTAAAACACCTTGAAGTTCTGGGGCCGAGCATGATAACTCGCTATCTCCACAGTGGAAAATAGCGTCTACATCGGGGTTTTGCGCGATTACATTGGTAATTACTGCTGCATCACTATGTGTATCACTCATGACTAATAGTTTCATCGCTACCCTCTCCTATTTAAACCAAGATGGTAATTCTTCTGCTAATTTACGAATTGCATTTCCACGGTGTGAAACAGACCCTTTTTCTTCAGCAGTCATTTGAGCCATTGTTCGTTCCATTGAAGGTACATAGAAAATTGGATCATAACCAAAGCCATTATTGCCACGTTTTTCAGTTAAGATAATACCTTCGGACGTACCAAATACAGTTTTTGTTTTATGTTCTGGGCCGGTAATAGCTAAGCAACAGCAAAATCGTGCTGTACGCTTTTCTTCAGGTACTCCCTCTAAATTTTCTAATACTTTCTTAATATTCGCTTCATCATCATGATCTCCTGCATATCTTGCAGAATATACGCCTGGTTCTCCATTTAAGGCATCTATTTGAAGTCCACTATCATCTGCAATTACAAATGTATTGAGATGTTTTGCAACGGTATCTGCCTTTAAAATTGCGTTTTCTTCAAATGTTGTTCCTGTTTCTTCAATTTCCATATCTGGTGCTACATCAAATAATGTTAAGACTTCATAGCCAAGCGGTGCAAAAATAGCTTCAAAATCTTTAGCCTTTCCTTTATTCTTTGTAGCAATAACAACTTGTTTCATAAAAATTCCTCCTAATATTCCAATTTATTTTATCATTTCGCTTTCTTTAACTCCAGTAGCTTAAAACATAACATTTTATAACTAAGAATCAATGACGAGCCGAGCAAAACTACTCGTCCTATGTATAATAACTCAAAAAGAAAGCCCGAAAAGAAAACTTTTCGAGCTTCATACTATAGTTTTATTCGTTTGACATGGACTTCTTTTAAGGGTAACCAATTACTTGCAATTGTTTTGAAGATAGGAACTGAGCCTGTTGTATAAAAAAGATACTCTGGAGATTTTTTGTCTGTTCTAGCAATATGCTGGAACTGTAAAATTTCCTTTACATGTTTTGCTGTTTCCTCTGCAGATGAAACAACATGAACTTGGTCGCCTACTACTTCTTCAATTAGACTTTGAATAATTGGATAATGTGTACATCCTAAAATCATCGTATCAAACTTTTCATTTTTTAATGGCGCTAGTGTTTCCGCTACCAAGCTTTTGGCAAATTCGCCTTGGTATTCTCCACTTTCAACAAGTGGTACTAATCTTGGACACGCTAAAGATGTTACGTTACTAGAGGAATATAATGAATAAAGTGCATTTTCATATGCACCGCTTTTAACTGTTCCTTGAGTTGCAATAACTGCAATATCATGTGATTTTGTTGCTTTGACAGCTGCTTGAGCACCTGCATTAATCACACCGATTACAGGGAATTTACAACGTTTTTGTAGTCCTTCTAATGCGACTGCTGTAATTGTGTTACAAGCAATCACAAGCATTTTAATATTCATTTTTTCAAGCTGATCGACTATTTGCCAAGTAAATTGAATCACCTGTTCCTTGGAACGGGGACCATATGGGCAACGAGCAGTGTCGCCTAAATAGGTTATCGATTCATTTGGTAAATAGCGAAGCATTTCCTTTACAACGGTTAGCCCACCAACTCCTGAATCAATTACTCCAATGGGAGCATTCACATTAACCGCCTCTATCCTGGTTCATTTCTTTGTATAGTTTGCTTAATAATATTGAAAGAGATTGAACTTCTTCGCATTTAAAATCTTTGACGATATCTGCCAAATAATTTTGACGTTGTTCAATTACTTCTTCAATAATACGTTCTCCTTCTTTAAGCAAATGGATACGAACGACACGACGATCCTGATTATCCCGAATTCGTTGTACTAGTTCGTTTCTTTCCATACGATCAACTAAATCGGTTGTCGTACTGAACGCTAAATACATTTTATTCGAAAGATCTCCAATTGTCATGTCTCCTAGCTCATGAAGCCATTGTAGAGCGATGAACTGTGGTGGTGTTATTGTGTAATCACTTAAAATTTCTCTACCTTTTTGTTTTATAAGAGCTGCAATATGACGTAACTCTTTTTCTAACAATGCAATTTGTTCAATATCATGTGTGTTATTCTGTTGCTCTTGGTTTGACATGTAGCTACTCCACTCCTCAAAAGGATTACTTATTCCTATTGTGAAGTGTTTTTTTCAAAATGGCAAGTGTACTTTTTACTCTAAAGTAAACTCCCCTAAACGGATTAACTCAAGCATTGCTTGTGCGCGACTAGATACGCCCAGTTTCTGAATAGTATTAGAAATATGGTTTCGAACTGTTTTTTCACTTATACCTAGCTCTTTAGCAATTTCTTTTGTCGTATAATCCTTCATTAATAAAAGAAATATTTCGTGTTCTCTTTTCGTCAAAATTGAATGATGAAAACGACTCATTTACGTGCGCCCCTCCAATCCCCTCACACTGTAAAGTATGATAGGAATTGAATAGCGGTGACGGCATTTGCCCGAAGTTTTTTTATAGAATAATATTACTTTTCTTTTGGTTGTTTATTTTGGATAATTGTCGTTCTTCCCAAGGTACTGATTTTCCAGTTTCTTGGTTCATCTGAACGACTGTCCCTCTACCTGTAAAACATATATGGTCAAGATCATCTACACCTAGATAATGTAGATCTAATGAAGATGTACCTATCTTGGCAATCTTAACATATACCTTTAATTGTTCATCAAAATATACCTGTTTTACATAATCACATTGTATGTCTGCAATCACAATTATGTTATTTATTTTCCTATCTAGCCATTCTTCCATAATTCCTAAATTATTTAGAAACTCAATTCTTGCTTGTTCAAAATATACAATAGGTACTGTATTATTCATATGCCCATACAAATCAGTTTCAGAAAACCTAACTTTAATAGGCGTGAAAAAAGTAAAATCCTTTTGCCACTCTTCTAAATCTTCAATATAACTTTTTATCATTTCAAAAATCCCCCTTGTTGTAAAATGAATGATTATTCATTTTATTATATCAGAACATTTAAATAATTCCACATAACTACTACTTCTGTTTTTCACAACTTATTACAGGATTATTTATTGTACATCTTTTAATGAAGGAATATAGAAACATCCATTGAATAGATATGATTACAAATTTATACACGCTAGGGGGATTTGTTTGGAAATAGAAATAAAACTTTTAAGTGAAAACAAGGAGTTTGTTAAAGCTGTTTCGCAGATGGTCTATGAAGAATTTGTATTACCTTCGAGTAGCAAAATGTCTTTTGATGATGTTGTAGACTTTTTTTCAGATACTTATTCATCGAAATTCCCAATAACATTTATAGCTATATTAGATCATCAATGTGTTGGCACAGTATCAATATTTGAAAATGATTTCAAGAAATGCACACATTTTAAACCTTGGTTAGCTTCCCTTTACGTGGACCCGAACTACAGAGAAAGAAAAATCGGAATGAGCCTTATTGATGCCTTATTAAAACACTTAGTCTCATTAGGTTTTAGAGAGGTTTATCTTAAAACTGAAAATGCTGCTGAATATTATCTAAATCGTGGTTGGGAATTTGTTGAGTCAGTAATAGATGATCGAAATGTGAATTTAGATATTTTTAAACACAATTTAATAAATAAAAAACTCCGTACCAGTAAGTACGGAGTTTCTCGTTATCTATCTTTTTACTAGTCAACCATATGGTCAGAACCAAAGAAGTTCTTGAACATTTGAACAGTTGTAGCACGGTTTAATGCTGCGATAGAAGTTGTCAAAGGAATACCTTTTGGACAAGCTAATACACAGTTTTGTGCGTTACCACAGCCTTCAAGACCACCTGGTGTCATAATAGCGTTTAAACGTACATCTTTAGTCATTGCGCCTGTTGGATGTGCGTTGAATAAACGTACTTGTGAAAGTGGAGCTGGTCCCATAAAGTCTGAATGACTGTTAACATTTGGACATGATTCTAAACATACACCACAAGTCATACATTTAGATAATTCATATGCCCATTCACGTTTACGTTCTGGCATACGAGGACCTTCACCTAAATCGTAAGAACCATCGATTGGAACCCAAGCTTTAACTTGTTTCAAAGAGTCAAACATGCGGCTACGATCGATTTGTAAGTCACGAATTACAGGGAAAGTACTCATAGGTTGTAATTTCAATGGTTGTTCCAATTTATCAACCAATGCTGAACATGATTGACGTGGGCGACCATTAATTACCATTGAACATGCCCCACATACTTCTTCTAAACAGTTCATGTCCCATGCAACAGGAGTAGTTTGTTTTCCTTCAACTGTTACAGGGTTTTCACGAATTCCCATAAGAACAGAGATTACGTTCATATTTGGACGATACGGAACTCTGAATTTTTCCCAATAGGGATTAGAGTTAGCATCATCTTGACGTTGAACTTCAACCTCAACATATTTTTGCGCTTCGTTTCCCATAATTAGTGAGCTCCTTTCGTATAGTCACGTTTACGAGGTTTGATAAGAGATATATCAACGTCTTCGTAGCTAATTTTTGGATCAAATGAAGGTGTAAACTCAGCAATTGTTGTTTTAAGGAATTTTTCATCGTTACGTTCTGGGAATTCAGGTTTATAGTGAGCTCCACGAGATTCATCACGAAGTAAAGCACCTTTAGTAATAACATTTGCTAAAGCAATCATATTTCTTAATTGGCGAGTGAATTGAACACCTTGGTTTGACCATTTAGATGTATCATTAATATTAATGTTGTTCCAACGTTCTTTTAATTCTTGTAATTTTACAAGAGTTTCTTTTAAACCATCGTTGTAACGAACAACAGTAACGTTTTTAGTCATTACTTCACCAAGTTCTTTGTGAAGTAAGTATGCATTTTCAGTACCATCTAAACGTAATACTTCATCCCATTTAGCTTGTTCTTCTTTAACAGCTTTATCGTACATAGATGATGGAAGATCATCAACGTGTTTATCAAGTCCATGAATATAGTTAACAGCATTCGGACCTGCAACGCTACCACCGTAAATAGCTGAAAGTAATGAGTTAGCACCAAGACGGTTACCACCGTGTTGAGAGTAATCACATTCACCTGCAGCGAATAAGCCAGGAATTGAAGTATGTTGATCAAAGTCAACCCATAGACCACCCATAGAGTAGTGAACTGCTGGGAAGATTTTCATTGGAACTTTGTGTGGATCATCACCAACGAATTTTTGGTAGATTTCAATGATACCACCAAGTTTAACGTCAAGTTCATGTGGATCTTTGTGAGAAAGATCTAGATAAACAACGTTTTCGCCGTTAATACCAAGTTTTTGGTTGATACATACGTCGAAGATTTCACGTGTTGCGATATCACGTGGAACTAAGTTACCGTATGCAGGATATTTTTCTTCTAAGAAGTACCAAGGTTTACCGTCTTTATAAGTCCAAATACGGCCACCTTCACCACGAGCTGATTCTGACATTAAACGTAATTTGTCATCACCAGGGATTGCAGTTGGGTGAATTTGAATCATTTCACCATTTGCATATTTTGCACCTTGTTGATAAACGATAGATGCTGCAGAACCAGTATTAATCATTGAGTTAGTTGATTTACCGAAGATGATACCAGGACCACCACTAGCCATGATTACAGCGTCAGCACGGAATGCTTTAATTTCAGAAGATGTAAGGTTTTGAGCTTTAATACCTTTACATACGCCTTCATCATCAAGAATTACACCTAGGAATTCCCAGCCTTCATATTTCTTAACTAATCCTTCAACTTCCCATTTACGAACTTGTTCATCAAGTGCATAAAGAAGTTGTTGACCAGTAGTCGCACCAGCAAATGCTGTACGGTGATGTTGTGTACCACCGAAACGACGGAAATCTAATAAACCTTCTGGGGTACGGTTGAACATAACGCCCATACGGTCAAACATATGAATAATAGATGGTGCTGCATCACACATTGCTTTAACTGGTGGTTGGTTTGCTAAGAAGTCCCCACCATATACAGTATCATCAAAGTGGATCCAAGGAGAGTCCCCTTCACCTTTTGTATTTACGGCACCATTAATTCCGCCTTGCGCACATACAGAGTGTGAGCGTTTTACCGGAACTAATGAGAATAATTCAACTTCTGTGCCCATTTCGGCAGCTTTCATAGTAGCCATTAAGCCAGCTAGTCCACCACCAACGACTATCAATTTACTTTTAGCCATGTTTTTTTCTCACTCCTCGTTCAAATAGTAATCAAGCGCTTACAAGTCTTCACTAGACTATTACAAAAATGCAAGTAGAGCGCCAACGCCGATTACAGATAACACTACAAAGAAAATCATTGTGATGAAAGTTGCAACTCTTTGAGATTTTGGAGATTGTGTAATACCCCAACTTACTAAGAATGACCAAATACCATTAGCTAAATGGAAAGTAGCTGAGATAATACCTAATGCATAGAATACAACCATGATTGGGTTAGATAAAATATCAACCATCATGTTAAAGTCAGCTTCTGTACCAAGTGCTTTTTGGATTCTTGTTTGGAAAATATGCCAAGCAATGAAAATTACTAAGAATACACCAGTAATACGTTGTAATAGGAACATCCAGTTACGGAAAGTACCAAAACGTTTGTTATTTGGTGATGCTGTAAATGCAATAAACACACCATAGAATGCATGGAACATTAAAGGAATGTAAATTACGAACCACTCAAGGAACCATAAAAATGGTAGATTCCCCATAAATTCACTTGCTTTGTTAAATGATGCTTCTCCGTTTGTTGCTGAGAAATTGATTAACAAGTGTTGCGTCAAAAATAGCCCTACTGGAATAATTCCAAGAAGAGAATGCAGACGACGCCAATAAAACTCTCGATCTTTCGACAAGACTGTTACCCCCCTTAGTACTTGGAAACAAGATGTCAATTTTTTGCCACGTTTTTGTAACCGGACATCTATTGACTGCTTGTTTCATAATGGTACAATATTATGACAAGTTTATTGTACTCTCATACCACAATAGCGTCAAGGAATCATGAACTTTTTATATAAGTAGTTCTTGTCTAGATTATTCTTAAATAAGTAGAGATTTCCTACTTGGCATTTGATATTTCTTTTTTAGAAATAATATAGGCAAAAAAATATGAAAGAAGGACCTTCAATGTCTACTCAACAAAAGCATGAAATAACACAATTTGGATATGAATTAATCCGTGATCACGTACTATCTTCTATTTTGGGCAAAAATGAAGAAGATATTCTATATTGGAGCGGAAAAGAATTAGCCCGGAAATTTCCACTCTATGAATTAGAAGAAGCAATCCCTTTCTTCCATGAAGCTGGTTGGGGAGATTTGACTATCGATAAGGTTTCCGCAAGTGAAGCATTTTGTACTTTAACTGGTGATCCAGAGATTCTTAAATTTGACCAACGTTGTTTTCGTCTAGAAGCGGGTTTTTTAGCTCAAAACCAACAAAAATGTAGTGGCTTTTTAACGGAATGCTATGAAGAGAAAAAAGTTAAGCAAGGTCAAGTCAAATTCCATATTAAATGGGACTTAAAAGATAAAATAGAAGAATAATAGATTAATACCACTTAGAAGATTAGCATGTCTTTAAAATCTTATATTACATAATAATCTAAGTATACGTCGGGTATTCAAAAAAATATTACTCTCTCATTGAATATTAGTGAGAGAGTCTTTTTATGCAAAAGGACTCCACTAAAACTATTTTTGTGAAGTCCTTTTAACATATCTATACATTTCTTTTTTATTATTGTGCAACCTTTTCTTTTAATGAAAGACCAAATTCCTCATGTAGTGCATTCGCAGCTTTTAACATATCTTCTTGTGGTACTACAACTGATACTTTTATTTCAGAAGTACTTACCATTTTTACTGGTATACCTTCACGATATAAACGGTCGAACATGGAAGCTGCTACACCTGGATTTGATACCATACCTGATCCTACAATTGAAACTTTTGCTAGTTCGCCTTCGTAATCTATATGATCATATCCAAGGATATCTTTATGTTCAGATAGAACTTGTAATGTATCTTGTAAATTTTCTTTTTTTACTGAAAATGATACAGATGGTTGTGTTCCTTGAATAATCGTTTGAACAATGATATCAACATTGACATGATTTTTTGCTAATGTTGTAAAAATATTAGCTAACGATCCATTATAGGCCTCTTTATAATATACTGTTAAACGAATAATATCCGGTTCAAACGCAACACCACGTACTACTAAATCTTTTTCCACTTCGATTTCCTCCTTCAAGATTGTACCTTCAACATCCTCGTAACTCGAACGAACAGACATAGGAATGTTGTGGTTTTTTGCTACTTCGACAGATCGTGGATGTAAGACACCTGCTCCTAGGTTCGCTAGTTCAAGCATTTCGTCATAAGACAATTCCTTTAACTTTCTAGCACCTTTTACAAATCGTGGATCACTCGTATAAACACCATCAACATCTGTATAAATATCACAACGTTCGGCATTTAACGCTGAAGCAATAGCAACTGCAGTCGTATCTGAACCACCACGTCCAAGCGTAGTAATATTTCCTTCGTCATCTATCCCCTGGAAGCCAGCAACGACAGCCACTTCCCCTGCTTTTAACGCATCATTGACTGCTTTTGGCTTTATGTTCTCGATTCTCGCGTTACTTGGTACATGTTCTGTAACAATACCTGCTTGCCAGCCAGTAAATGATTTTGCCTCGATTCCTAACTTATGTAATGCAATTGATAACAATGAAATCGTCACTTGTTCTCCAGTGGTCAACAATACATCCATTTCCCTCTTTGAAGGTGATTCGGAAATTTCGTGGGCCATATCCACAAGTTGATCCGTTGTTTTACCCATTGCTGATACGACAACGACAATGTCATATCCATTTTTTTTCTCACGCTGAATGCGCTTAGCAACATGCATAATTCTTTCTGTTGTTGCAACGGAAGTTCCGCCAAATTTCACTACTAAAGTACTCATCAAAACGCTCCCCCTACATCAGAATGTGTGGGCGACTTTCACAATGACTTCTAATGAAAAAAGAGCAGCTCTTCACATAAAGTGAATAGGCTGCTCTTAGCATGCACGTTCAAAAGAACATTCATGTGAGATAGCCCTCCAGAATCTATTTTTGACTCTGACAATTCTACATTTCTTCAATGTAGAACCAGCAGCAAGTTGGAATTAGCAAACTTGCAACTTCGGCGGCTTCCCCTTTCACCGACTTTCAAAGAATCTAATCATCCTCCGGTCGGGTACTATTGAAATCCGCGCCTCTATCATCACTAAATCAGTGATTTTTAATTGGTGACACTAAGATACCATATCATTTACTTCCCTTGCAATCGTTTTTCCGAAAAAAAGTCAATTATTGTCTGAGCTAGTTTTTTAGGTACACCAGCTTTTTGCAATTCATCAAAAGTTGCTTTTTTAATCTTATTAATCGATCCAAAATGTTTTAGTAATTGTTGTTTCCTTTTTGGGCCTACTCCTGGAATCTCATCTAAAATAGATGTAATAGCATTTTTTTCATGTAATTGTCTATGGAATGTAATTGCAAATCTATGCACTTCATCTTGGACACGCTGTAATAGATAAAACGCTTCACTAGTTCGTTTTAATGGAATAATCTCAGGCGGATTTCCATAAAGCAATTGAGACGTTTGATGCTTATCATCTTTTGCCAATCCAGCTATTGGTATATCTAGCCCTAGCTCATCTTCCAAAATTTCTCTGGCCACTTCCATCTGACCTTTCCCTCCATCAGTCACCAGTAAGTCTGGAAGTGGTAAACCTTCTTTTAAAACTCTCGAATAACGCCGACGAATAACTTCTCTCATTGCACCATAATCATCATGTGCATTTGCATTTTGGATTTTAAATTTACGGTATTCTTTTTTACTAGGTTTACCATCTATAAAGACAACCATGGCTGAAACAGTATCAGCCCCGAAAATATGCGAGTTATCAAACGCTTCAATTCGTAGTGGAGTAGCAATATTCATCGCATCACCTAGTTGTTCACAAGCACCCACTGTTCTTTGTTCTTGTCTCTCGATTAGTTGGAATTTTTCTGAAATTGCTATTTGAGCATTTTTTGATGCTAGATCAAGCAATTCCTTCTTATTTCCTCTTTGTGGTTGTAACACGTTGATATCTAAGACTTGTTGCAACATATCTCCTTCAATTTCTTTGGGAATAAGAATTTCTTTCGGTTTAATATGTTCCGCCTTTTCATAAAATTGGCCTACAAAAGTTAGAAACTCATCTTCCGGTTCACCATATGAAGGAAATAAAGATACATCTCGTTCAATAAGTTTTCCTTGTCTTACAAAAAATACTTGGACACACATCCATCCCTTATCTACCGCATAGCCAAATACATCTCTATTGGTAAAATCAGTTGTCGTAATTTTTTGTCTTTCCATTACAGACTCGATATGAGCTATTTGATCTCGATATTCTTTTGCACGCTCAAAATCTAGCTGTTCAGAAGCAGCTAACATTTTTTTCTGTAATTCTTCTTTAACCTTTGCGTGGCCACCATTTAAGAAATTCACAATCTCCTGAACCATATCATCGTATACCTTTTTTTCTATATCTTTTATACAAGGGGCTAGGCATTGACCGATATGGTAATACAAGCAAACACGATTAGGAAGGGTTTGGCATTTTCGTAAAGGATATAAGCGATCAAGCAATTTTTTAGTTTCATTTGCTGCATAGACATTTGGATATGGTCCAAAGTATTTGCCTTTGTCTTTTTTAACTTTCCGAACTGTCAATAATCGTGGGTGTTTTTCGTTTGTGATTTTGATATAAGGATATGTTTTATCATCCTTTAACATGATGTTGTATTTTGGATCATGTAATTTTATCAAATTTAGTTCGAGCAAAAAGGCTTCTTTATTTGAGGAAGTTACAATGTATTCGAAATCTTCAATTTCACTAACAAGTCGTTGTGTTTTACCATTATGCGTTCCAGTAAAGTATGAACGTACTCTATTTTTAAGTACTTTTGCCTTTCCCACGTAAATGATAGTACCTTGTCGATCTTTCATTAAATAGCATCCTGGTTGGTCAGGTAAGATAGATAGCTTTTGTTTGATTAAATCATTCATCAAATCACCTCTAAAAAAAACCGGGTACCTAGTAGGAACCCGGTTTCGTTTATAACCAAAAAAACTTACGCGTGTTTTTGGATGAATTCAGCTAATGCTTCTTTTGGTTGGAAACCAACAGTTTTATCAACTTGTTCGCCATCTTTGAACAATAATAGTGTTGGGATTGACATAATACCAAATTGGCTAGCAGTTTCTTGGTTTTGGTCAACATCTACTTTTACAATGTTCACTTTACCAGCTAATTCCTGATCAAGTTCTTCTAGTACTGGAGCGATCATTTTACATGGTCCACACCAAGTTGCCCAGAAGTCTACTAATACTAATCCATTTGCAATATCATTTGAAAATGTTGCGTCTGTTGAATGTACAATTGCCATTTTTATATTTCCTCCTTAATACTATATGTATCGGTAGTGTAGCATAAAAGAAATTATGAGGCGACTGTTCTGCTCACTATTGCACTATTTTAACATAATATTTTGTTTTAATAAAAATTAAAGCTCTGCAAAAGTTCACAGAGCTTTTCGAATCATTATTTTACAGCAACACTTTTGAATTCTTCGATCAACATTGGTACGACTTCAAATAAGTCTCCAACTATCCCGTAATCTGCTACTTTGAAAATATTAGCTTCAGGGTCTTTGTTAATCGCTACGATGATTTTTGAATTAGACATACCTGCTAAATGTTGGATTGCTCCAGAGATTCCGCAAGCAATATATAAATCTGGAGTTACGACTTTTCCAGTTTGACCAATTTGCAATGAATAATCGCAATAATCTGCATCACATGCACCACGTGAAGCACCTACAGCGCCGCCTAAAACTTTTGCTAATTCTTGTAATGGAGCAAAGCCTTCAGCACTTTTAACACCTCGGCCACCAGATACCACTACTTTTGCTTCAGATAAATCTACTCCATCTGTAGTTTTACGTACTACTTCTTTAATAACAGTACGTAAATTTGTAATATCTACTGATATACTAGAAACTTCACCTGAACGAGACTCGTCTTTTTCAAGTGGCGCAATGTTATTTGGACGAATTGTGATAAATACTAAGCCATCCTTTACCTTTACTTTTTCAAATGCTTTACCTGAGTAAATTGGACGGATAAATAAAGCATCATCACCTTCACCCTCAATTGCTGTCACATCTGAGATTAATCCACTTTGTAATTTACTTGCAATCTTCGGTGACAAGTCTTTACCAAGTGCTGTATGACCAAACACAATAGCATCTGGCTTTTCTGCATCTGCTACTGCAACAAATGCTTGGCTAAAGCCATCAGATGTGTATTGTTTTAAATGAGGATGTTCCACAGTCACAATACGATCAGCACCATATTGAATCAGTTCTGCACTTAAAGTTTCTACTGCATCTCCAATTAGAACGCCAACTACTTCACCGCCATCAGCAATTGTTTTTGCAGATGCAATTGCTTCAAACGAAACATTTCTTAAAGTTCCTTCACGTACTTCACTTAAAACTAGTACTTTTTTTGACATACGATTTCCTCCTCAGCAATATTAAATCAGCTTATATAACTTTTGCTTCTGAATGTAGTAATTGAACAAGTTCTTTTACTTGGTCTTGCAATTCACCTTGAAGCACGCGACCAGCTTCTTTTTGAGCTGGTAAGAAGATTTCTACTGTTTCTGTTTTTGCTTCAACGTCATCTTCATCAATGTCTAAATCATCTAATTCTAGTTCTTCTAATGGTTTTTTCTTAGCTTTCATGATTCCAGGTAAAGACGGATAACGAGGTTCGTTTAAACCTTGTTGTGCTGTTACTAATAATGGTAACGAAGATTCAATCACTTCTGAATCACCTTCTACATCTCGCACAAGTTTAACAGTATCACCATCGATATCTAAGTCTGTAATTGTAGTAACATAATTGATATCTAATAATTCAGCAACACGTGGACCTACTTGACCAGATCCACCATCTATTGCAACATTACCAGCTATAATCAGGTCTGCTTCTTTGTCTTTTAAGTATTCGGCTAAAATATATGCTACAGAGAATTGATCTAAATCTTCTACATCTTCTTCTGCATTGATTAGTACTGCTTTATCGGCACCCATTGCTAAGGCTGTGCGAAGTTGTTTTTCAGCGTCTTCTCCGCCAATTGTAACAACTGTCACTTCTCCACCTTGTGCATCACGGATTTGAATGGCTTCCTCAATTGCATATTCATCGTAAGGATTGATGATAAATTCTGCACCGTCTTCTTGAATAACGCCACCGTTTAATACGATTTTCTCTTCAGTGTCAAAAGTTCGTTTTACTAATACATAAATATTCATATAACTAACCTCCCAATACTTTTATTGACCTTTAAAAACAGGCTCTCTTTTTTCGATAAATGCTTGGATTCCTTCTTTCGCATCTTCTGTTGCAAAAACTTTTCCAAATCCTTCAGCTTCAGCAGAGATCCCTTCATAGAAAGATGCGGGTTTTGTAAATTGCAGTAGTTCGATTGCTGTTTTTAAAGCAATTGGACTTTTCTTTGCAATTTTCTTAGCAGTTTTAAGTGCTTCTTCTAATAAGGACTCTTCGGGTACCGCTCGATTCGCAAGCCCCCATTTTACAGCCTCAATACCAGATATAGGATCACTAGTGAACATCATTTCTGCCGCTTTTGCTGCACCAACATAACGTGGTAAGCGCTGTGTGCCACCAAACCCTGGTACTAGACCTAGCTGTAATTCAGGTAAACCTAATTTCGCTGTCTCACTTACGTATCTAAAATGACAGCTCATTGCAAGTTCAAGCCCTCCACCTAAAGCCGCACCATGAATTGCTGCTATGATTGGTTTAGGAAAGGCTTCCAGTTTTTCGAAGACATCTTGTCCTCTAGTTGATAATGTTGAAAAAGCATCAACTGTTGAAAATTCAGTAAATTCTTTTATATCTGCTCCAGCTGAAAAGAACCTACCTTCCCCATGTAACAAAACTACTCGTATATCTGGATCATTTTCAACTGTATCTAAAAGACGATTTACTTCCTCAACTAGTCCGCTAGATAAAGCGTTTGCAGGTGGACGATTAATCGTCACAATAGCAACACCTTCATCCACTCTATAATTTAGATATTCCATTCCCTATTTCCTCCTTTGTGAAAAAATATGTATGTGGCAAAGTTGTGACACTTTGCCACCTTTTATTACCCCTTTTGAATCCCTTTTTGTAAAATCTGATGAACGCGTGGTGCCATTTCAACTAAATCATATTTTTGCTCTTTCATTACCCAAGTTGTAGATACTTCATCTATCGTTCCAAAAATCACTTGTCTTGTTAAACGAATATCAATATTCTCTTGAAACTCTCCATCTTCAATACCCTTTTGTAATATTTCGTCAAGCAATTTTAAATATCCTTTTAAAATACTATTAATTTTCAAACGAAGTTCTTTATTGGATTGACGAAGTTCTAATTGAGTAACAACTGCTAAATGATGATCATTCGATAGCACCTTAAAATGTCCTTCAATCATTCGATAGAGCATTTCAGAAGCTGAATTACTATCATTAATAATTTCCCGCAAGTTATCAACAAAAACTGACATTTTCTCTTGAAAAACAGATATCAAAATATCCTCTTTGTTTTTGAAATATAGATAAATTGTTCCATCAGCTACACCTGCTTGTTTCGCAATCTTGGAAACTTGTGCCTGGTGATAACCATTTTCCGCTATTGCGATGACAGCAGCGTCAATAATCTGTTTGTATTTAGGCTTGTTTTTTTTCAATCTGATCACCACCGGTTTTTTAAAAATATGAATGACCATTCATTCATATTTTTATAATATATTTTCAGCCGGAGGATGTCAAGCATCGTACAATTTTTAGTTTAACTGTTCTTGTTTTGCTTTTTCTTCTTCCACTAAAGATCTACGTAAAATCTTTCCTACAGCTGTTTTAGGAAGTTCTGAACGAAACTCATATATTCTTGGGACTTTATATGCCGCTAAATTTGCACGACAATATTCATTGAACTCATCTTCGGTTACTTGATAACCTTCTTTTAATACAATATATGCTTTTACTGTTTCACCGCGATATGGATCTGGTACACCTGCAACAACACATTCTTGTACCGCATCATGCTCATATAAAACTTCTTCTATTTCACGTGGATATATATTAAAGCCACCAGCAATTATGATATCCTTTTTCCGATCAACCACGAAGAAATACCCGTTTTCATCCATATAGCCTAAATCACCTGTTAGTAACCAGCCATTACGTAAAGTCATCTCTGTATCCTCAGGACGATTCCAGTATCCTTTCATCACTTGTGGGCCTTTTACTGCAATTTCACCCACTTCACCTACAGGCAACTGTTCTAATGTATCTGTCTTAAAAATAGCCGCATCTGTATCTGGCCATGGAACACCTATAGAACCTTTTACACGTTCTCCATACCATAAGAAATTGGCATGTGTTACCGGTGAAGATTCTGTTAATCCGTATCCTTCTACCAATTTTCCTCCAGTAACTTTTTCGAATTTTTCTTGTACTTCAACAGGTAATGAAGCTGATCCACTTATACATGCTTTAATAGATGAGAGATCATATTTATCAATATCTGGATGATTCAGGAGGCCAATATATAATGTTGGTGCACCAGGGAACAGAGTAGCTTTTTGTTTTTGAATGGCTTTTAACGTATCTGTTGCATTAAATTTAGGCATTAACACCATTTTATCTTTACGCATTACTGATAGTAGTAAAACAGTTGTCATACCATACACATGGAAAAATGGTAATACCCCCATAATTACTTCTTCACCAGGTGTACATTCAGACATCCAGACACTGCACATTTGTACGTTGGCCACTAGGTTTTTATGCGTCAACATAACGCCTTTCGGAAAACCTGTTGTACCTCCAGTATACTGAAGTAACGCAATATCATCTTCATTGTTGGTTGAAACTTCAACCTTTTTCACTTGGCCAATCTTCATAATTTCAGTAAAAAGATGATTCATGCCACTATGCTCAACTGTCACTTTAAAACCATATTCCTTTTTTTGAACAAAAGGATACAACAGATTTTTCGGGAATGGTAAATAATCTTTTATGCCCGTTACAATTATATTTTCTAAATCTGTATTCTTTTGCACTTTCATAATACGAGGATAAAGTATATCTAATGTAACAATTGCCTTAGCACCTGAATCTTTAAGTTGATATTCTACCTCCCTTTCAGTATAAAGTGGGTTTGTCTGAACCACAGTACCCCCAGCATATAAGATACCGTAATAAGCTATAACACTTTGCGGACAGTTTGGCAGCATAATTGCTACGCGATCCCCTTTTTCGATGCCAATTTTCACTAAATAATTTGCAAACTTTAATGAGGATTCATATAACTCTTGATAAGTTAATTCTTTACCAAGAAAGTGAATCGCAATTTTCGTAGGAGTTTTTTCTACAGCCCTCGTCAAATATTCCTGTAATGGAATTTCCTCGTATTCCATTGTTGTAGGAATATTTGGAGGATAGTTCTTTAACCAAATTTTTTCGGTCAATTGATACGCCTCCTTTACCATGCAAAATTTTAGAATATTGCTAATTTTAATTATAAGGAAAATAGGGAGCGCTTTCAATTAATATTCACTAATTTTACGTTTTTTCTAGAAATTAATTGATTAATAGAGAATTTAATTAACATATCATCTTTATCATTTAAAGAATAGCCTTAAAATAAAAAGCTAGGCTCGCATCTAATTTGAGCCTAGCTTTTTATATATTAATCTATAATTACATCGTCTAACTGGCTTTTAGTTCATCATTAAATAGACAATTCCTGTAATAATGAAAAGGCCACATACCACCATTAAAACTTTTGCTAAAGTTTCCATTTGAACTCTCCTAAACTGCTAAGAAATACTTGCACCTATCACAAATGATAAACCAACTGAAATTGTAAAGGAAATAAAACCAACAGATTTATTATCCTGTTCAATTTCCTCATCAATATTAAATGTTGGTGTCAAAAATTCAAAAAGAATATAAGCGAAGATCAGTAAGATAAATCCAAACAATCCCCAACCAATCATTTCTATCAATGAATTGTGTCTCTCGATCGAATAACGGAATATATTACACACCCCTAAGATTTTACCGCCAGTTGCTAAGGCCACAGCGATATTGCCGTTCTTTATTTCTTGCCAGTTTTTATATTTTGTAACTAGCTCAAATATTACCATTGATACAACGAGGCATAGTACAACAATACTGAAATAGCCTGCTGTCTCAACAATTGGATGATGCCAAAAGCTACTTAGCAACATAAAATCCCCCACTTCCATAATTCTCTATTATTTCAATTCCACAACGGTAACACCATATCCGCCTTCCCCAGCTTCACCGTAACGGTATGATTTCACTCGTTTATGTCGTTTTAGTAATGCTTGGATTCCTTGTCGAAGAGCACCTGTACCCTTACCATGAATAATGGATACACGATTATAGTTAGACAATAATGCATCATCTAAATATTTTTCAGTACGGATCATTGCATCTTCATAGCGTTCTCCTCGTAAATCTAATTCCAATTTCACATAAGAATCACGATTTCGAACATTGGCAACTGATACTGTATCTTTCACTTTTTCAGGTTTCACATATTCTAAATCAGATTCTTCGAGCTTCATCTTCAAAATACCAATTTGAACAATCCATTCTTTATCTGAAACTTTTTCTAGTAATGTTCCTTTTTGACCGTAGCTTAGTACTTTAACTTCATCGCCCTTTTGCAAGTTGATAGCACGAGCATTTGCTTGGCGTTGTTTTTTCAAAATGCGATTTTCTTCAGGAGCAGCTTCTTCTAGTTTTTTACGTGCTTCAATGATTTCATGTTCTTTAACAACTTTGTTTGCATTTAAACGCATTTTATGAAGTTCATCGATTACTTCTTCTGCTTCTCGTTTTGCATCCTCAACAATTTTGCGAGCTTTTTCTTTTGCTTTTTTAGCAAGCTCTTCTTTGTTTTCTTCATATTCTTTTAGCTTTTTATCAAGTTCTGCTTGTAATTTTTCGGCCTCTTCTAATAATTGATGAGAGCGTTCTGCATCAGCTTCGGAACGACGACGACTTTCTTCAAGAGAAGCAATCATCGATTCGACTTCATGTCGATCTGTACCTGTGAAAGATTTGGCACTATTAATAATATGCTCTGGTAATCCTAGTCGAGTTGAAATTTCAAAAGCATTACTGCGTCCTGGGACACCAATTAGTAAACGGTAAGTTGGGCTAAGTGTTTCAATATCAAATTCAACACTGGCATTAATAACACCTTCACGATTATAGCCATATGCCTTAAGTTCGGGATAGTGTGTTGTTGCCATAACACGAGCACCTCGTCCATGAACTTCGTCTAAGATAGATATTGCAAGCGCTGCACCTTCTTGAGGGTCAGTACCTGCGCCTAATTCATCGAATAAGATTAATGAACGCTCATCAAACTTTTGAAGGATATCTACAATATTCACCATATGACTAGAGAATGTAGATAAACTTTGTTCGATGGATTGTTCGTCACCAATATCAGCAAATACTTCTGTAAATACAGATAACTCCGATCCATCTAATGCAGGTACAGGAATTCCAGCCTGCGCCATTAAAGTACATAAGCCTACTGTTTTTAAAGTAACTGTTTTACCACCAGTATTTGGACCAGTAATAACAATTGCTGTAATATCACGACCAAACTCGATATCATTGGCTACTGCTTCGTCTATTGGCAATAAAGGATGACGTGCTTTTCCTAATTTAAGATAACCTTCATCATTCATAATAGGCATTGTACATTTGTTGGCCTGTCCATATTTTGCTTTGGCCAATATAACATCAATTTCACCTAATAACTGAACTAGTTCGAATAACGAGTGTGCAACCTCTTGAACCAAAGCCGAAAGATGAAGCAATATTTTTTGAATTTCTACTTTTTCTTTTGCCTTTAGACGGTGAATTTCATTATTAGCTTGAACTACAGCATCAGGCTCAATATAAAGTGTTTGTCCTGATGCAGATTGGTCATGTACGATACCGCCATAGTGTCCTCGGTATTCTTGCTTTACAGGAATTACAAAACGATCGTTACGAATAGTAATGATTGAGTCAGAAAGCATTTTAGAAGCGTTGCTACCTCGAGTTAAACTTGCCAACTTTTCACGTACACGGCCTTCTTGCGCACGTAATTGTTGACGAATTGAGCGTAATTCAGAACTTGCAGAATCCATGACTGCTGCATTTTCATCAATACAAGAATTAATCTCATGTTGTAATCCAGTGAGCACAGGAATATCATTTTTCTTTTGTATAAAATGCGGAATTTGAATCACATCTTCATCTTCAATAACTTCGATAAATTCACGGAAGATGCGACTCGCACGAATGGTACTTGAGATTTCCATCAATTCTTGAGGACTCAACATACCACCAATTTGTGCACGTTTTGCATGAGGGCGAATATCGAATATTCCTCCCATCGGCACAGATCCTTTTACGCGTAAAATAGATAACCCTTCATCCATTTCATCTAATAATTTCTTCACTGTTGCTAAATCTGTTTCAGGTACTAATTTTTCAATTGCTGATGTACCGATAGAACATGTACAATAAGTTGCCACTTGGGCACGTACCTTATCAAACTCTAGTGTTTTTAGTGCGCGTTCTGCAATCACTTAAAACACCTCCTATTTTTTCTCTAAAAAATTCACAAAATCATTGAATGACCATGTGTTTACGATATTTTCTTTTTTCAACCAAGCTTTTTGAGCGTATTTTGTCCCAATTTCCATATAACGTAATTGCTCGATTGCATGAGCATCTGTATTAATCGCAATAGGAACACCCGCATTTGCAGCCATTTCTAAATGCTCAACACAAAGATCCAGTCGATACGGATTTGCATTTAACTCTAAAATTTTACCATATTCTTTCGCCCATGCAATAAGTTGAGGTATATCAGGATTATACCCATCACGTTGACCAATCACACGCCCCGTTGGATGTGCAATCATATCGACATGAGGATTTTTCATTGCATTATGCAATCGCTCCATGATTTTCTCTTGGGGTTGTGAAAAGCTAGAATGAATCGATGCAATCACAAAATCCAATTCAGCCATTACATCATCTTCAAAATCGAGGGAGCCATCTGGTAATATATCCATTTCAGTTCCCGCTAATAATCGGAAATCTGGATGTTTTTCATTGAAGGACCAAATTTCTTTTCGTTGCTCGATTAATCTCTCTGGTGTAAGACCATTCGCTACTTTTAGATATTGGGAATGATCTGTTATGACTGCATATTGATAACCTTTTGCTATTAAAGCTTCCCCCATCTCACGAACTGCATTCGCACCATCTGACCAAGTCGTATGCATATGCAAATCAGATTTAATATCACTAAGTTGCACTAGATTTGGTATATCATCAAGACGTTCAAATTCGTGAGTACCTGCACGTACAGTTGGAGGGATAAAAGGCAAATCAAAATGTGCAAAGAAATCCTTTTCAGTATTAAAAGTTAAAATAGATCCATCTTGCTGTTCTACACCATATTCACTGATTTTCTCGCCACGCTCTTTAGCGATTTGTCGCATTCGAACATTATGTTCCTTTGAACCAGTAAAGTGATGAAGCGCTGTTGCATATTCAGCCTGTGATACTAAGCGAAAGTCAACATTCACATCTTCTGTTTGTAACGTGACAGATACTTTCGTGTCTCCAGCCGCAATGATTTCTTTTACAGCCAATTTAGACAATAATGCTTCCTTCACTACTTCCGGCTTACTTGTTGCAATGATAAAGTCAACATCCTTACTTTGTTCTTTTACACGTCTAAAACTACCAGCTACAGAAGATTGTTGAATCTCCGGTATCTGTTCTAGGATCTCCTCAATTCCAGAGACAACTCCTTCTAATAACCATACAGGATGAAACTCTGCTCTTTTGCCAAAAGATTCTAGCTCTTTTAGTATCTTTTCTTCTGTTTTTTTACCAAATCCAGATAGTGCTGAAACTTTTCCATCTTCACAAGCTTCTTTTAAACTTTCTGCTGAGTCCACTCCAAGTTCTTGATAAAGTTTTGCTATCTTTTTCCCACCTAAACCTGGCAATTTTAACAATGGTGGCAAGCCTTTTGGAACTTCATTTTCCAATTGTAGCAGCACTTCAGATTGTCCATTTTCTAACAAATCATGAATAACAGCTGCTGTTCCTTTACCGATACCCTTTATAGCTGTAATATCTTCAATCTCATCTATACTTCGTGTGTCCGCTTCTAATGCTGCAGCAGCTTTTCTGAATGCAGATATTTTAAATGGGTTAACGCCTTGAAGTTCTAAATAGAGTGCTATTTTCTCAAGCGTGTTAATAATTATTTTTTTATTCATCATTTACCTCCTAATCGACAAAAGACTTCTCTCTATAGAGAGAAGTCTATCATTTACTTCATATAAACAAACCATAGATTTTGGAATGTTTTAGAAATTATAGGTGTATAATCTAGTATTAATGTCGTTAAAAATGAGCTATCTACGTATTTTTGAATACTAGCTAATGGTAACAAAGCTAATACATAAAGTACGATAAAAATAAGTAAGTAAGCTTCAATAACTCCAAAAAGTCCACCTAATATCCGATTTAAGCCACCTAGAATTGGGATATGTCTTAAAAAATCAAATAATGATGCGAAAATTTGTATAGCAAATTTCACAACAAAGAAGATCAATGCAAATGCTAGCAACTGATAAAAAGTCTGGCTTAAATCTAATTGCTCTACTGCAAATTTTAATGTAGTATTTTCATCAACGGAAGGATATGGAATCCATAACACTAATTTTTCCGCTAATGGCTTATAATATAAATAAGCTACAATAATAGAGATCAAAAAGCCAGCCATTTGGATTAGTTGTACGATTAAACCCCTTCTAGCACCGCTTACTAATCCAACAAGTAATAATATAATTATGATTAAATCAACCATTCACTTCATCCTTTAATTTTTTCAATTGTGATTCTAGTAATTCTACTTGTTTTTTTAATTTCAAGTAATCATTTACTGCATTACAGGCAGTAAGGACGGCTAATTTGGCACTGTCGAGGCTTGGGTTTGCTCGCTTAATCATACGCATTTGTTCATCAACACTTGCTGCTACAAATCGCATATGTCCTGGAGACTCTATTCCAACTATATTATATGTTTGACCATAGATTTCAACTGAAACTTTATTTTTTTGTTGCTCTGACAAAGCCGTAACCTCCTTCAAAGTCCTATTTCTTATGATAGCATGAAGTGTCTAAGTTGTGAATAATTTGAGAAGAAAGGAATATTAAATATGTCTAATATTGTCATTAAGTTAACTACAAAGGTACAAAAAGAAGTTATGAACTATTATTCTCAAAATATTATCGAACGAAAGGCTCCTGGCGTTATTTTTGCTGCAAAACTACCAGATTGCGCCATTACTGCCTATTCATCTGGTAAAGTCATGTTCCAAGGTAGCGGTTGTGAACGTGAAGCCAATCATTGGAAGTCACAAGCTGAAGACACACCTTCTATGACGTCATCTAAAGGTGATTCGTTGCCTAAAAACTTGTCCTCTTTATCTGTATTGGGTTCTGACGAAACTGGAACCGGAGATTATTTTGGTCCAATAACTGTAGCAGCTGTCTATGTACCACAAGACAAAATTGAATTGGTAAAAGAATTAGGTGTTAAAGATTCAAAAATGCTATCCGATGAATACATGCTCAAAATAGCACCAGATTTAAAAGCGACACTTCCTAATTGTGTATTAACACTCCCTAACGAAAAGTATAATGAAGTTCAAAAAAAGGGATTTTCCCAAGGAAAGATGAAAGCCTTACTTCATAACCAAGCACTTCGAAAAGTTCTCAATGAAATTGAGCCAGAAAGACCAGCTCACGTACTTATCGATCAATTTGCTGAAAGAAATACCTACTATAATTATATAAAAAATGAAAAAGAAATCGTATCAGAAAATGTGTTATTTGCAACAAAAGCTGAACAAATCCATGTTGCTGTCGCTGCTGCATCCATTCTAGCTCGCTGTGCTTTCTTACACGAAATGGACAAACTAAGCAAAAAAATCGGTATCTCATTGCCAAAAGGTGCCGGCCATCAAGTAGATGAAGTTGCAGCAAAAATATTATTAGCTCAAGGGGAAGATACCCTTTACAGTGTCACAAAATGGCATTTTGCAAATACCCAAAAAGCTTCGCGTATTGCATCTAAAAAACGTTTTAGATAAAGTAAACCTAAATTCAGAAGACATAACGATACTCAAATAACTTCAACTTTTACTGAGTATATCGTAATCATATTGCAAGAATATAACTAAATCATGATAATTCAATGACTTAAAGTAACAACGAAAAAGTGCTAATGGAAATAAAATCCACTAGCACTTTTTTCTTAAAGGTAAATAACTGTTAAATTATTTCACTGGTTCGTCAGCTACTAATTCAAGGTCTTGTAATTCAGTTTCATTTAAATAATCTATATTGTAGTTTTTCACACGTTTGTTAACTGGAATGATTTCAGTACGGAAGTACATTGGAATCGTAGTAGCTTGTTCACTCATGTATTCTTGCCATGCTCTGAATGCTTTACCACGATATTCTGAATCCATTGCTTCCTTAGAATCTATATCTGATAATAATTTTGTTAGATCATCCGAAACGAAACGGCTGAAGTTAAATTGAGCTTCTTTTCCGTATAATCCTACAGGTGATGGATTAGTACCTGTACCCCATGCAGCCATGAACATATCGATATCTTTATCATCCGCTTGTACTTTATCATAGAAACTGTTGAATTCTATCAGACGGCCAGTTGATAGTTCCACTTTTAGGCCAACATCTTTCCAATTTTGAATATAGAATTGAATAATTTTTTCATCTTTATCAGAACCCGACATCGCTGCTAGTTTGATAGAGAACTCTTTACCATCTGGATCTTCTACATAACCATCATTATTAGTATCTTTGTAACCTGCTTCTTCTAATAATTTTTTCGCTTGTTTCGGATCATATTTGTAGCCCTCTAATGAATCATCATAGAAGCTAGAGAATACTGGTGGAATTAAAGAATTAGCACGTGTACGTAATCCTTCATAATATACATCTGATACTTGTTCAATATCCATTGCATATGCAACCGCTTTGCGTAGATTCACGTTATTCATCTTCGCAGTATCATTCATCACACTTACGCCTTCTTTAGTATCGTATTTACCTAGTTTAAAGCCTACATAAGAATAAGCTAACTCTGGACGACCTAAGATTGTAGTATTTGACGCATCTTTAATAGCAGAATAATCATTTGCTGGGTAATTCTTCACAACATCATATTTACCTGCTTTAATAGCAGCTGCAGAAGATGATGATGGTACAACTTCTACTACAACACTATCAAGTTTAGGTTTTCCTTTGAAATAATTTGGATTGGCTTTAAATTTTACAGATTCACCTTTTACAATATTATCGATAACAAATGCACCCACTGTTACTGGATTTTTACGAACTGCATCTGATTTAATTAAATCTTTGATTTTGATATCTTTTAATTGGTGTTTTGGTGCAGCATAACCCCAAAGGCCATCACCGCCAGAGTAGATTGCTGGTGAAACTTTTTTGAATGAAATTTCCATTGTATAATCATCCACTTTTTTGATACCAGAAATCTCTTTTGCTTTGCCATCATGATATTCTTTAGCCCCAACGATATTTTGGAAGTCTGCATCATAACGAACTCCAGTATAATCCTTATCAGCGATAATATAGTAAGGGTAAATAACGTCATCAATTGTAAATGGCTTACCATCTGACCATTTAACATCTTTTTTAATTGTTACAGTTGCTTTGTTTGCATCCTCATCTACTTTAAGTTGTCCTAGACCTGTATCAGCAATTAAAAAGTCTTCTTTTGTATCAAAAATTGAATTTGAGGCGTAATCCAGAATATCCTTATCATTTCCATCTTCATATAACTCCCAGTTAAAAATCCCTTGGAATGGTGAATCTGTCACTAAGCCGACTTTTAATGTTCCTCCTTCAATCGAATCACCATCATTTTTTGCCTCAAAAGGTAATTTACTTGTATCTACCTTTTCCTTTTTAGTATCTTCTCCTTTGCTTTTATCTTTAGAATCTGATCCTCCACATGCAGCTAGTGCCAACATTAATACACATACTAAAGATAGTAAAAGCCATTTCTTTTTCTTCATCCAATCTCCTCCTCTTTTTTATCCTATTCTTTGTTTTGCATCTGCTGAACGACGTAATGCCTGCCCAACATAATTTATTCCTAACATCAATACTAAAATTAGCATAGATGCTGGTAACCATACCCACCACTTTTCAGCTAAGACTGTTTGGTTAAATGCAGAACTGACAAGTGTGCCTAAACTTGGCGTAGATTCAGGTAAACCAAAACCTAAGAATGAAAGACCTGTTTCAATCCCTACATTTCCTGCAAAGTTTAATGTCATTTCTACAATTAAGATAGAACTTAAATTTGGCACAATGCCCTTCAACATAATGGCAAAATCGCTTGTCCCCATAGTTTTAGAAGCATTAACATAATCTCGTTTTGACTCAGATAATGTCTTACTTCGTACTAGCCTTGCTGTTCCAACCCACATAAATGCACTCAATATTAAGACGAAAGATGTAACATTATATTTTGGAATGATTGTCACAAAAACGATGACAATCATCATAGTTGGTAAAGTCATGACAAAATCAACTAAGCGCATTAGAATATTATCGACTATGCCACCATAATAGCCTGCTAAAATTCCTACACCTATTCCAAGAATTCCAGTAATGATCGTAATCGCAATTGCGATAATCAGAGAATTCCTTGCCCCAATGACCAATTGGCCTAATACATCACTACCACCTTGATCAGCACCTAATATAAAACCATTTTCACCTGGTCTTGCAAATTCATCTAGTAAACTAATTTTCATCAGTTCCTCTTGATTGATAAAAGGTGCCCAAATAATAGAGCCAAATATAATTACAAACAATATAAGAAGTGAAAACATAGCTAATTTATCTTTTTTAAATTCACGCCAGATAACACGCCATCCCGTGACGGGCAAACTTGATGCTTCCACTTCTCTATCTGGACTCTTTTCTAACACTTTTTCCATATTAGATTCACCCCTCTTTTTCTAATATTTTTGTAGTTTATTCGATTCGAATACGTGGATCAACAATGCTTAAAATAATATCCGATAACAAACTACCTAATAATGTTAAGAATCCATATAGCATAATAAGTGTTGTAATAACGCTATAGTCACGGGCCATTATCGAGTCGATAAATAATTTCCCCATACCTGGATATCCAAAAATGGTCTCTATAAAAAACGATCCACCTAGTAATCCAGTAATGGTAAAACCTAGGAATGCAGCGATTGGCAATAGCGAATTTCGAAAAATGTGGCGTGAATATACTTTTTTCATCGGAATTCCCTTACTTCTTGCAGTTTTTACATAATCCTGTAATTGTGCATCTATAATTTCTGATCGTAGATATTGAATAATAGCTGTTGTACCAAGTACAGCATATGTAATTGCAGGTAGTAGAAGATGGTATATAATGCTCCAATAATAACCAAGTGTTCCCGCCTTTTCTTCTACATCTTTTGTTCCTGAAGTAGGAAACCACTGTAATTTGTAGCCGAAAACATAGACGAAAATCAAACCTAATACAAATGTTGGAATCGCATAGCTAATAAAGCTATACAATACGATTGTTTTATCTTTTAATGAGTTTTGATAACGTCCTGCTATAACACCTAATGGAATTGCAATAAGATACACTAAGAAAACACTTAATAAAGATAACCAAAGTGTATTTAATCCTCTATCACCAATAAGAGAAGCTACGCTCACTTTAAACGTATAACTATCACCAAAATCGCCTTGGAACATATTAACAATCCAATTCCAATATTGAACGTATACCGGATCATTTAATCCTGCCAATTCTCGTAATTCCTCAATACGATTTGGATCGGTTTGTGGTGTTATCAATCCCGAAAAAGGATCACCTGGCATAAATTGAGCTAAGATGAATATAAAAATACTTAAAACAAATAGTTGCGGTATCATGATTAAAAAGCGTCTAGCTATTGTTTTCCACACTTTCGTAACCTCCTTTCTCAATGCTCCCTATTGCAACAGAATGATTAGAGGAAACACTACTAAGCGGATATACCTTACCATCTTCATCGTAGTATTTATGTTGTTCTTTTTTATAGTCAACTTCTACTTGTCGTCGCTTATGTTTTCTTTCCAAGCGTGATTCGGGTGCAATATTCGGAATTGCGGACAATAAACGCTTGGTATAAATATGCCGTGGATCTTTAAATATCTCATTTTTACTTCCAGTTTCAACAAAGCGCCCTTTATACATGATAGAAATATGATCACACATATGACGGACAACCCCTAAGTCATGAGAAATAAATAAGTAGCTCAAACCATATTCGTTTTGAATATCCTTCATAAAGTTCAATACTTGGGCTTGTACAGAAAGATCCAGAGCTGACACTGGTTCATCTGCTATTATCATTTTAGGATTACAAGCAACTGCCCTCGCAATACCAAGACGTTGACGTTGACCACCTGAAAACTGATGAGGATACTTGTACATTGCTTCTTCTGACATTCCGACAATTTCTAGTAGTTCAATAATACGTTTACGTTCCTCTTGAACTGTCATATTCATAAAATTACGAATAGGCTCTGCAATAATATCAAGCACACGTTTTCTCGGATTCATACTTGACTGTGAATCCTGGAAGATCATTTGAATATCTCTGTTATAAGCACTATCACGCTTACGGCGTTGGTGCGTTACGTCTTCACCTTCATAAATTATTTTTCCAGAAGTAATTTTCTCTAGTCCAATAATTGCTTTACCAGTTGTCGATTTACCTGAACCTGACTCTCCAACTAATCCATATGTCTTTCCTTTTTCAAATTCCATAGATACGCCATCTACTGCATATACATGATCAATCACTGTATTAAAAAAGCCACCGCGAATTGGATAGTGCACACATAAATCTTTTACTTCCATAAAGCTACTCATAGATGGCTTCCTCCTTTCTCCCCATCGAAATGAAAGTTCTTCCAACAGGTACATCTGACAAAGTGCCCTGGAGAAATTTCATGAAGCTGCGGTTCTTTTTCATGTTTACTTTCATCAATCCACGGAATTCGAGGTGAAAAACGGCAGCCGTGTTTGGATAGCTTTGTCAATGTTGGCACGATTCCCTGTATTACTTCTAGTTTTTCACTTTCTCTTTCTACTTGAGGAATAGAATTTAACAATGAACGAGTATATGGATGCTTTGGATTATTAAATAATTCCTGTACGGATGCAATCTCAATAATTTGTCCTGCATACATCACTGCTACTCGATCTGCTACTTCAGCTACAACTCCCAAATCGTGAGTAATTAGAATAATTCCTGCGTTTGTTTCTGCTTGTAAATCTAATAATAAGTCTAGGATTTGGGCTTGAATTGTTACATCAAGTGCAGTAGTAGGCTCGTCTGCAATCATTATTTTAGGCTTACATGCAATCGCGATTGCAATCATGACACGTTGTCTCATGCCACCTGATAATTGGTGTGAAAACTGTCTCGCTACGCGTTTTGGATTGATAATTCCTACTTGATCTAAAAGCTCAAGCACTCTTTTCTTTCGTTGTTGTTCATCCAGCTTTGTATGAAAAAACAAGGACTCTTCAATTTGATCCCCTATTCTCATTAAAGGATTCAATGCGGAAAGTGGATCCTGGAAGATAAACCCTATATCATTTCCACGAATCTTATTTAAATCATCCTCTTTAAGCTTCACAATATTACTTCCGTTATATAGGATTTCTCCAGTTACCTTTGTATTTAATGGATTATGCAAACCTACAATGGAAGTTGCTAATGTACTTTTACCACAGCCAGATTCTCCAACAATAGCTAGAACTTCATTTTCCTTTAGTGATAGTGAAACATCATCTACAGCATCGTAGTAACTGTCCTTTATTCTGAAACTAGTGCGCAAATGATTGATTTTGAGTATTTCATTTGAGGATTTCAAATTGTTTGCTAGTACTTCTTCTGAGGTTTTCAAATATATGCCCTCCCTTAATAATTTGAATATTAAAAATATTAAAGTTGAACCAATAAACATTATGTAGAGAACAATCGACATATTTCGTTTTTCTAAATATATTATTTTTACTAATATAACATAAAATAGAATTTTGTCTATCTTTTTATTACAATATTCTGAAACTTTTATATATTATAAGTATATCAATATATAACATTAAGGTCTGACAACATTTTTATCCATTATAGCATACTGATATTAATTATCAATAATATTTTACTATTTATTTACATTAATAGAATTGCTTTGTATATCATATTATATATTCAAGTAATTTATGTGAAAAATATTACATAAACCATTTTTTCAAAATAAAAAGGCGATAACTAAAAGTTATCACCTTTTTAAAATAAGGATTATTACATATTAACGTAATTCTGCTCCAGATTCAGTAAGAGCGGCTACAACTTTATCATGTGCAGCTACAACTTCTTCATCAGTAAGTGTTCGTTCTGGTGTGAAGTAAGTTAATGTGAAGGCAACTGATTTTTTGCCTAGTTCCATTTTTTCTCCTTCATAAAGGTCAAATACATTGACTTCTTTAAGTAATTTACCACCAGCATTACGGATTGTTGCTTCTAAATCTGCTGCTTTTGTAGTACGATCAACGATTAATGCAATATCACGTGAAATAGATGGGAAACGTGGAACTGGAACATATACTAATGGTTCAATAGATGCTGCAATAATTTCTTCTAAGTTTAGTTCCATCACATACGTTTCTTTAAGGCCGTTTGCTTTTTGTTCCGCTGGGTGCAATTGACCTAAGAAACCAATTCTCTTGCCATCTAAAAGGATGTTAGCTGTGCGTCCTGGATGTAAACCATCGACAACTGCCGTTTCGTAAGTGATACGAGTTGTTAAGTCTAATTTAGCAAATAAAGATTCTAAAATTCCTTTGAGTACAAAGAAGTCGACTTTTTTATGTTCACCTTGCCAAGCGTTATTCAACCAATTACCTGTCATAACAGCCGCAAGATGTGATTCTTCTCGTGGAAGACCTTCTTCTGTTTCTCCTAAAAATACGGAACCAATTTCGTAAAGAGCTACAGAATCTTGTTGACGAGATACATTATAAGTAACACTTTCAATTAGATGAGGCAAAATACTTTGACGCAATGTACTGCGTTCTTCACTCATTGGCATTAAAAGGCGAGTTGTTGGAGCTGTTTCTAATGCGTATTTTTGTGAAAGCTCATCTGAAGTAAGTGAATAAGTCAATGCTTGATACAAACCTGATCCTTGTAATTGGTGATGAATAAGACGACGTTTTGCTTGGTATGCATTAAGGCCACCAGCTTTAGATTCACCAACTGGTACTGTTGCAGGGATTTCATCATAACCATATAATCGAGCAATTTCTTCTACGATATCTTCTTCAATTTTGATGTCTTGACGACGTGTTGGTGCATCGATATAAAGAAGACCATTAGCAGTTTCAACGTCAAATTTTAAACGAGTTAAGATAGTTACCATTTCGTTAAGAGAAATTTTCATACCTAAACGTGAATTGACAAAATCAGGTGAAACAACAACTTTGGCAGGTGTTTTATCTAATTCATCAAAAACAACAGCACCTGATAATACTTCTCCACCTGCAATTTCTGCTAATAACTGAGCAGCACGTTCTGCAGCAGGAATGACGCGGTTTGGATCAACGCCTTTTTCATAACGGGCACTTGCTTCACTACGTAACCCAAGATCTTTTGCAGTATATCGAACAGTTAGACCATCGAAGTATGCAGATTCAATTACTACAGTTGTTGTTTTATCTGTTACTTCTGAGTCATAGCCACCCATAACACCTGCTACTGCTACAGGTTCTTTACCATTTGTAATGACAAGATTTTTTGCATTTAGCACTCGATCTTGACCATCTAATGTTTTAATCGGTTCTCCTTCTTTTGCTAAGCGAACAACGATTTCACCAGTACCTAGTGCATCATAGTCAAATGCATGAAGTGGTTGACCATATTCCATTAAAATGTAGTTTGTAATATCAACGACATTATTTAATGGGCGTACACCAGCAGCCATTAAACGTTGTTGTAACCATAATGGTGATTCACCGATTTTGACGTTTTTCACGACTTTAGCAGTGTACATTGGGTTGACATCTTTTGCTTCTACACGAACTTTTAAAACTTCTTCAGCTTTTTGGGCTGATTCCTCATGAGCTGTTTCTGGGAGTTTGATCTCTTCTGAAAGAATAGCTGCAACTTCATATGCAACCCCTAACATACTCATGGCATCTGAACGGTTTGGTGTTAAACCTAATTCTAAAATGACATCATCTAAACCTAAAGCTTCGATTGCATCCATTCCTACTGGAGTTTCTTCAGGTAAAACATAAATGCCATCTGCATATTTTTTCGGAACAACTTTACCTTCAATACCTAATTCTTGTAAGGAACAAATCATACCATTAGATACTTCACCGCGAAGTTTCCCTTTTTTAATTTTTTTGCCGCCTACATATCCATTCGGACGAACAGCAACAATTTTTTGACCTTCTGCAACATTTGGAGCACCACATACAATTTGTGAAAGCTCATCTTCACCGAAATCTACTTGGCAAATATTTAAATGATCAGAATCAGGATGTTTTTTAATTTCCTTGATTTGACCAACCATAATTTTTTTAATACCTTTTGATAGGTGATGTACACCTTCAACTTCAATCCCTGAACGGGTAATTTTTTCTGCTAAATCTTCAGGTTCTAAACCTTGTAAATCGACATATTGTGATAACCATTTTAAAGATACTAACATGCCTTCCCCTCCCTACTCTTCTGTGCGATGGAATTGTGATAAGAATCTTACATCATTTGTATAGAAATGACGGATATCATCCACCCCATATTTCAACATTGCAATACGTTCTGGTCCCATTCCAAATGCGAATCCAGAAACTTTTTTAGGATCATAGCCAGCCATTGAAAGTACATTTGGGTGGACCATACCAGCACCAAGAATTTCAATCCAGCCTGTATGTTTACATACGTTACAGCCTTCACCACCACATTTGAAGCAAGAAATATCCATTTCAACTGAAGGTTCTGTGAATGGGAAGAAGCTTGGACGTAAACGGATTTCACGGTCTTCACCGAACATTTTCTTAGCGAAGATGTCTAATGTGCCCTTTAAGTCACTCATACGAATGTTCTCACCAACTACTAAACCTTCGATTTGAGTGAATTGGTGTGAGTGAGTTGCGTCATCATTGTCACGACGGAATACTTTCCCTGGACAAATAATTTTAAATGAGGCACCTTGTTTTTTCTCCATTGTACGTGCTTGTACTGGAGATGTATGTGTACGCATTAGGATTTCTTCTGAAATATAGAAAGTATCTTGCATATCACGTGCAGGGTGACCTTTTGGTAAGTTTAATGCTTCAAAGTTATAGTAGTCTTTTTCAACTTCAGGACCTTCAGCAACTTCATACCCCATAGAGATGAATAAATCTTCAATTTCTTCAATGACACGAGTTAAAGGATGTGCATTTGCTACTTTTACAGGACGACCTGGAAGTGTCACATCAATTGCTTCTTTTTCTAATTGTTCTTGGATTGCTTGTTCTTCTAATGTAGCTTTGCGTACATCGTGAATATGTTGAACTTCTGCGCGAACTTCATTAACTAAAGCACCCATTTTAGGACGTTCCTCTGCAGGAAGTTTCCCCATACCTTTTAATAGATCTGTAATTGGACCTTTTTTACCTAAATAAGCAACACGGACTTCATTTAATTGTTTAATATTCTCTGTTGCCGTGATTTTTTCTATAACTTCTTCTTTTAGTTGAGTTAGTTGCTCGATCATTGCCATTTGTAAATTCCTCCTTCCAAGATTGAAACAAATAGTAGGTGAAACCATTAAGATAGGGCGTTTTGCTATATTAGTTTCTACAAAATACATAGAAAAAATAAAAAAATCCTCGCCCCCTAAAAAGGGACGAGGTTATATTCGCGTTACCACCCTAGTTATTGCAAGAAAAAACTTACAATCACTCATTACTTAACGGCGTTTCACCGGCCATCCTTTACAGTAATTATACTGGTCCCGGTGGCTGCTAACGGGGTGAACTTCCATCCATCAACACAATATGCACGCTTTCAGTCTATGACATGCACTCCCTAAAAAGGTCAAACAATGTACTTTTCCCGCTCATTGCATTTTATTTATTATTTACTCTAAATCATTATACGCAATTCAAGTCTTTACTTCAAGTTTAGAATTCATCTGTTGAGAAATAATAAAGTACAATTCCTGTTGCAACAGCAACGTTTAATGATTCAGCTTCACCCATTATAGGAATAATTACATTGGCATCTGTTTTCGCTAAAATATCTGAATCAATGCCACTGCCTTCATTTCCCATTATGAGTGCAAACTTACCTTCTTTTTTCACTTGATGATAAAGCACTGCATTTTCTAATGCAGTACCGTAAACAGGAATGGCTTTTTCTTTTAATGAATCAATCCATTCACTTAAATCCCCTCGTACTACAGGTATATGGAAAATGGAACCTTGTGTTGATCGTACTGTTTTTGGATTATAAGGATCAGCACAGCCTTTTCCTAAAATAACAGCATCAATTCCAGCAGCATCGGCAGTTCGAATCATTGTACCAATATTACCTGGGTCTTGAACGGCATCAACTAGTAAAAGTTTCTTCCACTTAGTTTGCTCCTCTTTTGATACTGTAGGTTGTTTAACTTGAGCGAAAATACCTTGTGAATGTTCAGTTTCTGCAAATTCATTTGCAACTTGAGCAGTAACTTCTACAACATAGATATTATCGATATTCCAGTTTGATGGTATATCTACATCTTCACGCACAATTATATTTAGTATTTCGCTTTTATTTTTTATAGCTTCTTCCACTAAGTGGAAACCTTCTATTAGAAATTCGCCAGAGCGATCACGTTCTTTACGAGTAGTCGCTAGTTTTTTCCAATACTTCACAAGGGAATTTTGTGGAGATTCGATTCTTTTCATGTATTCTTTACCGCCTTTATATTATGAAATCGTTAAGACAATTTTGCCAAATTGACGATTTTCCTTTAAATAATCTAGTGCATTTTGTGCTTCATCCATTGAAAAACTACGATCTAAAATTGGGTGCGTATCATACTTTTCCAAGTGATCGATGCAAGCTCTAAATTCTTCACGACTTCCCATTGTCGTACCTAGCAATGTATATTGACCATAGAAAAATTGACGTAAGTCAAAGTCTACTACATCCTCAGTTGTTGCACCAAATACCACTATTTTACCACCCTTTTTCAAAACCGACAAAGAACGGTTGAACGTTGCACGGCCAACACTTTCAATGACTAAATCGATTGTTTCATTTTCAAGCTCTTTTAACCAATCACCATTTGTATCAACTGCAAGATCTGCACCGATTTTCAATGCAGCTTGTCGCTTTTCTTCTGAGCGTGATGAAACGATTACTCGTGCACCTACGTTTTTGGCCATTTGAATAAGGAATGTTGCAACGCCGCTACCTGCTCCAGGGATAAAGACAGTTTGCCCTGCTTGAATTTGTCCTTTTGTAAATAATGCCCGATAGCCTGTTAATGGTGAAATACCAATTACTGCAGCTTCTTCAAGCGTTAGATGAGATGGCTTTTTTTCTAGTTGTTCTGCAGAAATTGCAATCTTCTCTGCAAATGTTCCGTTATCTGGTAAACTTAAAATCTCAAAGCCTTCAGGCGGAAAATCAGATTGCTCATACCAACGTAATGATGGGTTAATAATTACCTCATCACCTATTTTCCAATCTGTTACACCTTCACCAATTGCCTCGACTACACCTGCTGCATCTGAACCAAGGATTAATGCTTCACTGTTATTTCCTAAACGGCCAGGTGTGTATAGATCCCGTCGATTTAAACCTGCTGCTTTAATCGCTACTAATACTTCACCAGATTTTAGCTTTGGTGTTGGAACATCTTTCACTAACAATTGACCTTTTTCAAAAACAACTGCTTTCATAAAAACATTTCCCCCTTGTATGTAATTGTTTATCACAAAATTATTCTTTTTAAGTGTACCAAATGTATGTATAACAATCGAGCTGTGGGTAAAAATATCTTTAGGAGGGATGCTAAATGAATTTCAAAATTCGCGATGCCATCAAACAAAATGTTACAGGAAATAGTCCAGATCAGTTAAAAGATATTGTGGAAGACGCGATTAGTCGCGGTGAAGAACATTTACTTCCTGGACTAGGTGTATTCTTTGAAACTTGGTGGCAACAAGCTGACAAGAAAGAACAAGACAGTTTTATGAACGAGCTATCAAAAGCTTTGGCTTAGAAAATACATGTAGTCCCTTTGAGACTACATGTATTTTTTATGTTTCGCTATTTATTCAAGCTTTGAAAAACCAATATGGAAGTTTCGATCTATCTACTATATAATTATTAGAAAATACAGATTTTTCAAAGAAAGAGGCGATTCAAATATGATTACTACAGAAACAGTCGTGTCTACATTAAAAAGCTTTTTAAAAGATGAACAAGTTTCGATAAATGAAACCATTCGAGAATTACATAGTAAAGATGAATCTTATCACGAAGGTCAGTTACCAGATGTAGTTGTTTACCCTTCTTCTACAAAGGAAGTCAGTGACATTCTAAAAGTTGCAAATGATTTTGAAATCGCTGTCATTCCATTTGGAAGAGGTTCAAGCTTAGAAGGACATATTGTTCCCGTAAAGAAAAGTATTACAATCGATTTTTCTTTAATGGATCAAATAATCGAAGTTCGCCCGGAGGACTTACTAGTACGTGTTCAACCTGGTGTAACAAGAACTCAGTTAAACAAAGAACTAAAAAAATATGGTCTTTTCTTCTCGGTAGATCCTGGTGCCGATGCATCATTAGGCGGCATGGCAGCGACAAATGCAAGTGGTACTACTGCCGTTCGTTACGGAGTTATGCGTGACCAAGTACGTGATTTAGAAGTTGTTCTTGCTGATGGTCGTATTATTCATACTGGCAACCTTGCTGCTAAATCATCTTCAGGCTACCATTTAAATGGACTTTTTGTAGGTTCTGAAGGAACGCTTGGCTGTTTTACAGAGCTAACATTACAAGTTTACGGAATTCCTGAATTTGAAACAGCTGCTCGTGCTGTATTTCCAACTGTTAAATCTGCTGTTGATGCTGTTACCTCTATTTTACAAGCTGGAATTCCAATTGCACGTGTAGAACTTGTTGATGAACAATCTATTGAGCAAGTAAATCACTATAGTGAAACAAATTACCCACTTAAACCAACACTCTTTTTAGAGTTTCATGGGAATGAGGCAGGACTTGCACAAGACGTTGAGTTTACAAAGGAAATTATGAATGATCATGGCTGTTTAGAAATTGAATTTGAAACTGATACCGCCGCTCGCAACAAGTTATGGGATGCTCGCCATAACTTAGCCTATGCATTTATCCATGGCTACAAAGGGAAAAAGTTAATGAGTACAGATGTATGCGTTTCAATTACTGACTTAGCAGATGCTGTTCTTTTCGCACGTACTGAATTAGAAAAAGCAGGTTTGCCAGGTGGCGTGGTAGGTCATGTCGGAGATGGAAACTTCCATGCTTTAGTAATGATTGATATGAACAATGCTGAAGAAGTCGAAAGAGCAAAGCAATTTAATGCCGCATTAGTTGAATTCGGTTTACAACGGAACGGAACGTGTACTGGAGAGCATGGTGTTGGTATAGGCAAAATGCAATATCAAGAAAAAGAACACGGTACATCCCTGGATGTGATGAAAACTATTAAGCTAGCCCTAGATCCAAAGAATATTATGAATCCTGGTAAATTAATAGATATTAAAAACTAATCCAACAAACTTCAAGTAAGGAAGGAATTTTTCTATTACACTATAAAAAATTGCTCTTCACATTTTAATATGAAGAGCAATTTTTTCCTTTTTTCAAGTTAAGCAGATGTAGAAGTCGATTTTCTTCCTAGGTATGCTTCTACAATCCTTGGGTCTTCCAATAAATTTGATGCTTTTCCTTCTATAATAATCTTACCGGTTTCCATAACATAACCATAATCAGCAATTTTCAATGCTTGTTTCGCATTTTGTTCTACAAGAAGGACAGTTGTTCCAGCATCCTTTATTTCTCGAATGATTTTAAAGATGTCCGCTACAATCAGTGGTGCAAGCCCCATTGATGGTTCATCTAACAATAAAAGCTTAGGCTTAGATAACAAAGCACGAGCAATGGCTAACATTTGCTGTTGTCCACCCGATAATGTACCTGCTAACTGTGATTGTCGCTCTTTCAGTATAGGAAAACGTTCCATTACTTCTTCTATATCTCTCTCAATATTTTTGTCCTTTCGATGATAGGCACCCATATCTAGATTTTCAATTACAGACATACTAGATAAAATAGCACGACCTTCAGGAACTAAAGCCACACCTTTTCGAAGTAATTGATCAGGACGTAATCCGGTTACGTTCTCTCCTAAAAAATCAACCGAGCCTTTTTTAGGTTTAAGAAGTCCTACAATGGTTTTCATCGTTGTTGATTTTCCTGCACCATTTGCACCGAGAAGAGTGACAATTTTACCTTCTTCAACATTTAAACTTATCCCTTTTAACGCTTGGATTTGCCCATAAAATGTTTCAATATTGGATACTTTAAGCAATGTCATCTTCCTCCTCTTTCCCAAGATAGGCTTCAATAACTGCTTCATTGTTTTGAATTTCAAGTGGTGTACCTTCTGCTAATTTTTCCCCGAAGTTTAATACGGTAATTCTGTCACATAATTTCATCACAAGTGGCATATCATGTTCAATTATTAAGACAGTAATCCCTCTCGCTTGTACTTGTTTGATCAAGTCAAACAAACTATCTGTTTCATTTTCATTCATACCGGCAGCCGGTTCGTCTAATAGTAGTAAACTTGGATCACTCGCTAATGCACGTGCTATTTCTAATCTTCTTTGTTGACCATATGCTAAATTTTCTGCCAAGACATCTTTATATTTGATCAATCCAACAATTTCTAAAAGTTCTTCAGCATTTTCTTTTAATGTCTTCTCTTCTGAACGTTGATACCTTGTACGAAAAACACTTCTCATAACACCTGATTCACTTCGACAGTGCCCACCCACCATTACATTTTCTAAAGCAGACATTTGTGAGAAAAGGCGTATATTCTGGTAGGTTCTACAGATTCCTTTTTCTGTAATCTTATGCGGTTTAATCCCTGTGATATTATCTTCTTTAAAAATTATTTCACCAGAGGAAGGAGAGAAGATATTTGTTATTAAATTAAACATCGTTGTTTTACCTGCACCATTTGGACCGATTAAACCGTAAATTTCTCCTTCATTTATAGAAAACGAAACATCTGTCAATGCAGAGATTCCTCCAAAGTTTTTAGAGATATGATTAATCTTAAGAACCATGAACGTCTCCCCCTTTCGACCGTTTCAACCTTTTCAGTATATTTGCATCAATGATTCCTTGAGGGCGTACAGCCATTAAAATTACTAGAAGTACACCATAGATAATATACCGGTATTCACTAATAAAACGTAAAACTTCAGGCATCAATGTTAAGAAAGCAGCACCAAATACCGAACCCACAATCACTTCGCTACCACCAAATACTGTAAAGATCAAAATCTCTACCGCACGATGATAGGCAAAATCAGATGGCGAAATATATCCCATTACATGGGCGAACAATGCACCTGCAAGCCCCGCTAAAACTGCACCTTGGGCAAATGATAAAACCTTATAGTATGTAACATTGATCCCCATAGATTCAGCTGCCTTTTCATCTAATTGAATGGCAGAAAAAGCTCTACCAACACGCGAATTCTTTTGTCTTACGATAAACCAGATGATAAAAATATTTAAAACAAATAAGATTAAAAAGACACTTAAACTTGCAAACTGGTTATTTTGCAATCCTAATGACGTCGCATTAAAACCTAAATCTCTAGTCGTAAAAACAATTTCTCTACCAATCTGAGGTATATTCGAAATGCCAACAGCACCATTTGTTAGAGACTCCCAATTAACAAAAATCACACGAATAACTTCACCTAAACCTAAAGTGGCAATAGCCAAATATACACCCGATAAGCGCAAAGCAGGAATGCCGATTAAAATTCCAAGAATACCTGCCACCACAGCTCCTACCAATACACCTACAATAATTGGAAACTCAAAATGAATGGTTACTAATGCAGATGTATATGCACCAATCCCCATAAACCCAGCACTTCCCAGTGATAATTGCCCAGAAGACAATGTAACATACACACTGATTGCTAGAATAATATTAATCAGTACAAATGAAGCTATTTGCAATTGATATGGATTTAACAATTCTCCTAGCATATGATCACCTTCCTTCCTGGGCAGCTTTTGACCCGAAAATCCCTTGAGGTTTTAATAGAAGAATAATAATAATCATAATAAAGGCAATTGCATCTCGATAGCCTGAATCTCCATATGCAACAAGGAAGGTTTCAGCTAATCCAAGTATTAAACCACCAACCATTGCGCCTTTTACATTCCCCATACCACCTAGGATGATAATTGCTAAACCTTTTAAACCAATTGCTAGTCCCATTTGAGGACTTACGGAGTTAAATGCCATCCCTACTAAAACGCCAGCAATACCACCCATAGCAGATGCAATGACAACAGTCATAATGATGGTGCGCTTCGTATCAACACCTAATATACTTGCTGTTTCTAAATTTTCTGCGGTTGCACGCAAAGCTTTTCCCGCTTTTGTCTTTGATAACCAGATGGATAGCCCCATCATTAAAAGAATAGAAATAACAAAAATAATGATTTGTACTACATAAATGGTAACTGATCCAATTTCAATGCTAAGTTGTGCAAAAGGTGTTCTAAAAGGTTTGTTTCCTGCACCAAATAAATGATGTGTCATATTCTCCAAAAATATCGAAACCCCTATCGTACTTATTAGAGGAGCTAAATGTGAAACCCCTTTTTTACCACGAAGAGGCCTTAATGTAAGACTTTCCAACAGATATCCTAAAAATGCTGTAACAAGTATCGCCGCGATAAATCCTAACCATAACGGCCATCCAAGTACACCTGTGGTCATGACGCCTACATAAGCACCTACCATAAAAATTTCACCATGCGCCATATTGATAATGCCTAATACGCCAAATACAAGGGTAAAACCCAGTGCCACAATCGCATAAATACTTCCTAACGTAATTCCATTTACTAATTGCTCAAGCAGCAAATTTAATCACCCTTTTCTTTTATGTTTTTCAGTTATGAGACTACAAGCTTTGACTTAAAAATAGCCAAAGCTTGCAATTCTAATTACTTAAATTCAACGAATTTTCCGTCTTTAATTTCTACAACTGTAGGGTCCATGACAACGTCACCTTCTTTGTCAAATGAAAACTTACCTAAAATCCCTTCATAGTCTTTTGTTTCAGCTAAAGCTTTATGGAATGCTTCACGATCTGCTTCACCAGCTCTTTCCAAAGCGTCTGCATAAATATATAAAGCATCATAAGCCTGTGCAGCAAACTGATCTGGCAACTTACCGTAAGCTTCTTTATATTTGTTGTTAAAATCAACAACTTTTTGTTCTTGTGAATCACCAAACCAAGGTGTTGCTACAACTAACCCATTTGCAGCATCTCCTGCAATTTCAATCACTTGTGGCGAGTTAAAACCATTACCACCTACAAATGGTACATCAATACCCATTTTTCGTGCTTGATCCATAATTACCGCACCTTCGTTATATAAAGCAGAAGCTAAGATAAAATCAGGTTTTTTACTTTTGATCTTCGTTAACTGTGCGTTGTAATCGCTTTGTCCTTTTTGGAATGTCTCTGTTGTAACAACTTCTAAGCCCATTTTTTCAGCTTCTTTTTTCATCGTGTCATAGCCGGACTTTGTGAATACATCATCATTTCCATAAATAATTGCTACTTTTTTTCCGTTTGTTTTTGCAACCACTTTTTCCATTGCAGCTGGAATAGCTAGTGCTTCAGGTATTGAATTTCTAAAAACATAGTCGCCAATTTGTGGAATACCTTCTGCAGTAGTGGATGTTCCCATAATTGGTATTCCATTTAATTCGGCTTCTGGAGCAACTACTTTAAATTCGGTACTTAATGTCGGTCCGATAATTGCAAGAATATCATTATCAGCCATAATTTTTTGACCAGCAGATAATGCTTGTTCTTGTTTCCCTGCAGAGTCCTCTGTAACCAGTTCGATGTTAACATCGCCCTTTGCATTAATCTCTTTTTGTGCTAGTTTAAGCCCATTTGTAATGGCTTCACCATAAGCAGCTCCAGCACCAGTCATATAAGCAATTACCCCTATTTTTGCTTCAACCTTACCACCGGACTTTCCAGATGATTTTTTGTCAGAGTCAGAACTACCACATCCTGCTAGAAAAATCAACATAAATACTGATAATAGCGTAAATATTCTCTTTGTAATCGTATTCATAAAAATCCCCCTTGAAGTTATTAAGTTGATACAAGTTCTATTAAATTACATTTACATTGATATGTAAATAGAAATTTCTAAATTATTAGTATTTTCTGATATTTTTTATTAATATTCTTTTAGTAGTGTTCTTTATAAATTTATTATTCTTTAACTTTTTTATGCATAGATTTAATAGGTATATTTTTAGATTGGGAAATTCTAAGTAGTAAAAAAAGAGCAGTAGAATTACTCTGCTCTTGGAACACGATTTTTTAATAAAATTACCGTATTTCAATTGAATACAATGAAATACGGCACTTTATTTATATAATGGAACTTTTATTAGTTAGCATCTTACCGACCTTTATATTACATGTACTTTTTATTCCCCTAAAATAGAGGCAAGAACTGCTTTTTGTGCATGAAGGCGATTTTCTGCTTGTTGGAAGATGAAAGAGTTCGGTCCATCAATAACAGATGTTGCAACTTCTTCTTCACGATGGGCAGGTAAGCAGTGAAGGAACATGTAATCTTTTTTAGCATGCGCTACAAGTTCATCATTAATTTGATATCCTTTGAAATCTTCTAAACGTTTTGCTGCTTCTTCTTCTTGGCCCATTGATGTCCACACATCTGCATAAATGACATCTGCATCTTTTGCAGCTTCTACAGGATCATAAGTATGTGCAACAGTGCTTCCGTTTTTCGATGCAATTTCTGATGCTTTTTTCATGATTGCTTCATTAGGTTCGTAATTTTTCGGAGTTGCAACAACAACGTCAATTCCAACATGTGCACATGCAACTACAAGAGAGTGAGCTACATTATTGCCATCACCAACATAAGCTAATTTCAAACCTTTCAATTCGCCTTTTTCTTCAGCGATTGTTTCTAAATCTGCTAAAGCTTGGCAAGGATGAGCAAGATCTGTTAAGCCATTGATAACAGGAATTGAAGCATGTTCTGCTAGTTCTTCTACCATTTCATGTGAGTTTGCACGAATCATAATTCCGTCTAGGTAGCCTGATAATACGTGACCTGTATCATGAATAGATTCACCACGACCGATTTGCAAGTCGCGTGCATTCATATACATCCCTTTACCACCTAGTTGATTCATCCCAACTTCAAATGAAATACGTGTACGAGTTGAATTTTTTTCGAAAATCATTCCTAATGTTTTGCCTTCTAATAACGGAGGACAACTGCCTTCTTTTGTAATCACTTTTAGCTTCATAGCAAGATCAAGTAAACCTTTTATTTCCTCGCTTGTGTAGTCTGCAAGTGCTAGTAAATCTTTATCTTTTAAAGAAGTCACCAATTTAAGTTGAACAAGTTCTAATAATTTCATCAAAATCGCTCCTTACATTTCTTGTGATAAAAACCATTATACATATGAATAAATATTAAATCAATTGTATTTTTATAATTTTTTCAAAAAATTAAAATCCTTTACGATATAACGTAAAGGATTTTAAAGGAATGCTATTTTAAAGTAACATATACATTCAATTTCTAAATTTGTTAACTCTTACAAATAATTTACTTATTTGTTTTCAGTAGAAGAAGCAATTTCAGAAATTACAATTTGGCTACCAAGTAAAGGTGATTCTTTTGCAGCATCACTAGGTGATTGTTTGTGTGCATTTTTGAAAGCATCACTTTCACGCCAAACATTAAAGTTTTCTAAATTATCCCAATACATATTAACATCCATTTCATCGAATTCTTCATTAGATGTGCAAACTAAAACTTCAGTTTTGATAAATCCTTTGAATTCCCCGATTTGTTTATCAGCTGTGAAAGCTGGTGCCATACGACTAGCGAATCCTTTTTTAGTTTTAATACGGTTTGTAATAACGAACATGTTAAATCTCTCCTTAATTTTCGTATTTTTTATCTATTTTAGTGTATTACAATCATGAAAAAACATGTAACACAGTTAAAATTATTTTTGTAAAGTTAAAGTACCGTCTTCCATTTTATACACTTTATCGCAGTATGCTAACATACGTTCATCATGGGTTACCATGATGGCTGCTTTGTTGCGTTTTTTTACTTCATCCGCGATTAATTTTACGACTTCGTGTGCACGTTTAGAATCTAAACTAGCAGTTGGTTCATCAGCTAGAATAACATTAGAGTCATTCATCAATGAACGAGCGATTGCAACACGTTGACGTTCCCCACCGGAAAGTTCATTTGGATACTTTTTCAATTTATCGCCTAATCCAAGTTCAGTCAATAATTTTTTAGCTTTTTCTTGATCTTCTTTTGTTACTTTACCTGTCATTTTCTTCACTAAAATTAGTTGATCTACTACGCTTAAATAAGGGATTAAATTTGAGCTTTGTAGGATAAAACCAATTTCTTGTAAACGGAATTTTGACAACGCTTTTGAAGATAGATTAGTAACTTCTTTATCATTGATATTAACAGTTCCTGAAGTTGGTTTTAATAATGCGCCAACAATAGATAAAAGTGTACTTTTACCAGAACCTGATGGTCCAACAATAGCTACAAATTCTCCTGGTTTTACATCCATAGAAGCATGATTTAATGCTGTAATAGAAGAATTTCCTTCTTTATAGGTTTTTGTAACATTTTTAATCTGCAATCCATTCATTTATTCCACTCTCCCTAATGCAGTTAATGGATCAATCTTGGCGATTTGACGGACTGAAATAAGTGAGCTTAACAAGCTAATAACAAGTAAGGCGATACCATATAAAACAACTAGTTTGCCGTCTAGATCAAATGGCATATTCTCTGGGAAGATAAGAGCTGTTAAGTAGGTTAATGCAACCCCTATCAAAATACCAATAACTGATAAAACGAATACTTGTGATACGATGGCTTTTGTGATGAATCCGCTACTTGCACCAATAGCTTTCATTACACCAAATTGTTGTGTTTTTTGAATTGTAATAACATAGAAGAATACTGCGATAACAAAAGCAGAAATAACGATTAAGAATGCAAGCATCATTAAAATCGTTCCGTTTTCTTCCATGTAACCTGGCATACCGTTAATTGCCGCACTTTTTGTTACAGTTTCAATACCATTAATAGATTTATCTAATTGTGCTGGGTCTAAATCTGGTGCTTGTACAACAATTGCATTTACCACATCTTTGATTCCGTTGTTTGATCCTGGTGCAGCAAATGCATAATCTCTCCATTGATCAACGTTTGAGAACAATACTGGTAAATGGTTATAAGTTTCTCCTTCTACGAAACCAATAATTTTTAGTTTAATAGTAGAGCTATCTACTTGAACTTCGTCACCAATTTTATATCCTTTATCTTTTAAAGTATCGTTAGCAAGTACTCCATTTTTTACATCTGGATCTAATTGTTTACCTTCAATTACTTTAGGTTCGATAAATTCACCTGGATTAATACCTAATACAGCGATATCTGTTTTTTCCTCATCTTTTTTACCATGAGAAATGGCAGCCATAGATGCACCAAATGGTGTTGCATCTTTGACGTCTTTATTTTTCTTAACATCGTCTACTAACGAATTAGATATTAACGATTTACTAAATGTTGCTTTGGCACCATCTTCATATACTACATAATCTGCATCTAAATTCTTTACTGCAGCTGCACTTAGTGTAGATAAACCATTACCAAGTCCAGATAAAATAAAGACTAACCATGCGATTAATACGATGATGATACTCATCAATGTATAGCGCAGTTTTGCGTGTTTTAACTCTTTTAATGCTAAAAACATGGATTTATTTCCTCCTTATAAGTTACACTCATGTCACTTTTGACTTTAAAAAAATCAAAAATACTTACAAATCTATTATACACATAAGTTACACTTGTGTCACTTATTTTCTCCGCATACGCCGTGTAATATTAATCGTTTAATATATTGAAGTTGTTCTTCTGTAGATAAATTAGGTTGTTTAGGGATATCAATGGTTTGAAAAATAAATCCCAATACTAGTGAGTCAGGAATTGTTGAATCGATATACTTTTCTCTTTTACCATTTGTAACAATCCTTAATAAAGGCTCATACAAATCCTTATGCATAGATGATAGTTTTGCTTTTTTTTGAATGATTTCCTCAGATACATCTTGAATAAGTGCAACCATCCCTAGAATTTGATGTAACTCATTGAAATGAGCCATACGATTCAACAAATCCTCAAGCTGTTGTTCAAATGTACCTTCTTGTCTTACTTGTTTTAAATCGCCTACACTTTTATCCATCTCATACAACATAAAATCCATTAATAATTCGTCTTTGTTTATATATTGTTTATAAATGGCTGCTCGTGATACCTCTAAAGTCTCTGCTAAATGGCTGATCGTAAAGCCATCGTAGCCAACTTGAAGAATTTGTTTCTTTGTAGCTATGAAAATATCAATTGTTGAAAACTTACGGTCCCTACCCAATCTGCCACCTCATTTCTTCTATTTGTTTAATCGTATCACTTATCAGTATTAGACGACAACAATTATTATCTAAAAAGACTGAGGATACTGAAGAAGTCCTTTCTAATTCTTATTGTGAGTATTAGAACGAATTAATTGTTCTCGTACTCGCTTTTTTCATTTAAAGCCGCGGATTTCCGTTCCAGACAGACGCTTTCCGCGAGCACGTCCTCAGCTTCTTCCTCGCTACGCTCAGTCTCCATTCATCACTATTTCACTACGCAAAAGAAAAAAACTACCCCCTAACAATTTTAGTTAGGAGGTAGTTAATAACTAAGTTTTATTTGAATTCGTAGAAGCGAAAGAAATCAAATAATTTATACTCGTTCATTCTTTTTCTTTTATTCAAAAGTAATCTTATTTACTGTTTCACGGTCTAATTTTTTAATAACTTCAATCACTAATTTGACTGTATTTTCAAAGTCATCGCGGTGTAAAATTCCTGCATGTGAGTGAATATAGCGTGTAGCGATACCAATTGATAATGCGGGTACACCATTTGCTGTTAAATGGATAGAACCTGCATCTGTTCCTCCGCCAGGGATTGCTTCAAATTGGTAAGGAATATTATTCTCCTCTGCTGTATCCACAACAAGATCTCGCAAACCTTTATGAGCCACCATCGAGCCATCATAAATAATGATTTGTGGACCGGCACCCATTTTACTATTCGATTCTTTTGAGGTGATTCCAGGAGTATCACCAGCAATACCGACATCAACTGCAAAACCAATATCAGGATTAATCTTGTTTGCAGCTGTTTTAGAGCCACGAAGTCCAACTTCTTCTTGAACAACCCCACAACCGTACACGATATTTGGGTGTTGTGCATTTTTTAAACCCTTTAAGACTTCTATGGCAATTGCACAACCGATTCGGTTATCCCATGCTTTTGCTAGTAAATGTTTTTCATTTTTCATGACGGTAAATTCAAAATAAGGTGTTACCATATCACCTGGTTTAATGCCCCAGCTTTCTACTTCTTCTTTTGAAGTTGCACCGATATCGATGAACATATCTTTAATTTCATACGGCTTTTTACGTGCAGCTGCAGGCAGAATATGCGGTGGTTTTGAACCTATGACACCGACTATTGTTTCACCTTTACGGGTAACAACTTGCACTCGTTGAGCAAGCATTACTTGTGACCACCAGCCACCAACTGTTTGAAATTTCAAGAAACCTTTTTCATCAATTTGAGTTACCATAAAACCGACTTCATCAAGGTGTCCTGCAACCATAATTTTAGGTCCGTTTGAATCGCCGACTTTTTTAGCAATAACAGCACCTAAGTTATCGTTTTCCACTTGATCTGCATAGGGTGTTATATATTTAGTCATGACATCACGAGACTCTTTTTCATTTCCTGCAATGGCACGAGCATCTGTTAACTCTTTTAACATCGTTAATGTTTCATCATATTGAACCATTATTTCGGCCCCCTAAGTATTTGTTCATGTCCATTATAATACCATTTGTCTCTATTTTCAAAAAATAATTAAAATTTGCCTGAAGACCCAAACCCTTGTGCAGAACGAGTTGAATCTGAAACTTGTTCTACTTGTTCTACTTGAACTTGAAGTACGGGTGCTATAACCATTTGAGCAATTCGCATATGCTTTTCTACTAAGAAATCCTTTTTACCATGATTTATTAATATGACTCTTATTTCCCCTCGATAACCTTCGTCAATAGTACCAGGACTATTTAGTACGGTAATGGAATGTTTTAGTGCTAGCCCACTTCTAGGACGAACTTGTGCTTCCGTTCCTTGTGGTAGTTCAATTACAATCCCAGTAGGAATTAATGCAGACTCTCCTGGTTTAATGAGTTTGTCTTCAACTGCATATAAGTCTAATCCTGCATCCCCTGGATTAGCTCGAAATGGCATTTTCGCATCTTTATGAATAAGTTGTACTTTTAATGTGTATTCCATCGTTTAGCCTACCTTTTTTCTTAAATAATATAATCCTCACTCATCGTATAGGAAAAACTAGATGTTGAAAAGAAATATAACAGAAATCATGAATATTCTAAATAACATAAAGAATAAAGCCTTCAATAATAGTCAGCATTGTAAAACCATACACAAAATGATTATGACGAATTTTGTGACGAAAGATAATCATTCCTAGCCACGTACCAGCTGCTCCTCCAATACATGCGATTAACCATAGCTGCTTTTCTGGAATACGCCATCGACTATTTATGGCTTTCCACTTATCAATACCCATAAAGGTAAATCCGATGAAAAACATGATTAAAAAGTAACTATTTACTAAGTTCAATAGATTAGTGGACATAAATTCTCCTTTAGTAAAACTAATTAAAAAAGCATATAGAGAAATTTTCTCTATATGCAGATATACACTTATCTTATTTTGCTACTACATAAGATTTATTAGCAGTTATATAATTACCATTTGCTACTTTTAATCGCGGAATCCCGTTAGAGTTAAATACAATAGATTTAACTGTATACGTCTTTCCTTTAGCAAGTGCTGTTTTTCTTGCTGCGGATGTAAAGGTAGTGCTGGTATATTGATAAACCTTTTTCTTTAATTGTACTTTACCTGGATTTACATATATATAATTTGTAATGTTAGGTGTCACGACTCTTACATAATCCTTACTTGCCGTAATATATGATCCAGATGCTGTTTTAAGACGAGGCGTACCACCTGTTGAATAACCAAGGTCTTTAATCGTCAATATTGTATTTTTCTTTACACCAACAAGTTTCTTTTCTAAATTGACATTATTGTATGCATACAAATAGGATTTAACGAGAACTTTACTTGGTGTTGTTGTGTAATATTGATCAATTGAAGATGTAACTTTCACGACATAATCTCGATTAGCAGTTACATATTGTCCATTTGTTAGTTTTAATCTTGGTGTACCAGCAGATGTTTTTTCAATACCTGTTATATTTAACAAAGTATTTTTTGCAATAGATTTACCTTTTGTGGCATCAGTGAAACTGGTAGATGAGTATTGATTCAATTTTATCTTAGTTGCTATTTTTACTGGATTTGTCGTATAGTATCTTGGCTTACTTGCAGTTGTGATACCACTTGTCCCAGTTAGATAGCTCAAACTAACTTTTGGATTTAGACGGTTTAAATCTACATATGTGCTAATTCCTGAAACTGTACCTTGGTCTGTATATTGCCATAAGTCATAGGGATGAGATGGCGCTGCAGTACTGTTGTTATATCTTGGAATCCATACAAAATCAAATTTAGACGTATCTAAATTAAATGAATCATATAAGTGATTGGCTATATAGAGCCCAATTTTCTTATCTGTTTTCGTACGTAATTGTTTTACATATGCATTAATAATCGTTCGCATACTTTCGCCGGATTTACTTGTGTTTTCTTCTACATCAAGTACATAAAATTTTGTATTCTTACTTGCTCTATTATAAAAATTATTCGCTTCTGTCTTAGCATCACTTGAGGATTCAGCTAAACTATATGCATAGACACCAAATGGTACTCCATATTTCTTTGCACCTGCTTCATATGTCGCATGCTTTGGATCTTCAAAGGTACTACCATATTGAGTTCGGATAATTACTAGATCCAAAACCTTACTCGCTTTACTCCAATCGATATCCTTTTGATAATAAGAGATATCTGCAATAGTCGGCTCTGAAGAAGCTTTTCTTAATAGATTTTCTGTAATTGGCTCTGTTTCCCACTTTTCTGTATGGTCAGGGTTCGCAGGTGCTAGTTCTTCTGCAGATACAGTATGTAAGGTTACAAGACTCGCTATCAACATTGTTACGATAAACGCTAATTTCCTCAGTACTTTCACTTCTCTTTTCTCCTTTAATATTTTTCTAACAAATTCTTATATGTATAAGTTTCTGCTAATTTTAAGAATAACAAACTATTACTAGAAAATATAAAACATCTTGCCTTCAAATACATTGCAAAAGTTACATTTCTATTAAAAATCGCTAACTTTTCCAGAAAAAAAGCACAGATTTCCTTTTGGAAACCTGCGCTAAATTTTAGGATTTTAATATGCTATCAAACTATTTTTATTGGCAGTTATATAATTACCATTTGTAAGTTGAAGGCGTGGAGTACCTGCAGCTGTATAACTAATTCCCTTTATATTAAGAGTCGCTCCTTTTTTTAGGATAGATACTTTTGATGAGTTCGTAAATGAAATATTGCTATATTGATTAACATTTTTTATTAATTTTACATAGTTAGGTTTTGTTATGACATAATTTTTATACTTTGATGTTAGTCCAATCACATATGATTTGTTCGCTGTAATATAGCTACCTGAAATTGTTTTTAACCTTGGGTAACCAGTTGAACTATATTCGATACCTTGTATTGTTAAAATCGTATTCTTTTTGACATTGCCAATCTTAGTTTGGTTATTAAATGTCGTAGAAGAATAGGCACCAACAGCTGTTTTTGTAATAATAAATGCAGGTTTTACAGAATAATATTCGGTATGGACACTTGCTGGTTCTGTTACAGGTTGCTCATTTTCTTTTGTATCCGTTTTTGTATCTTCTATCGATTTAACAGGAGCTAATAATTCAGCCAATGTTAGATTTGGATTTAACCGATTTAAATCTACATTTTCGTTAATCCCATCAATTCTCCCTTTATCTGTATATTGCCATAAATCATAAGCAAAATCTGGTTTCGATGTACTATAACGTGGAATCCATACAAAATCCGCTTTTGATGTATCTAGATTAAAGCTCTTATATAGATGATGAGCAATATATAATCCAATTTTCTTATCTGTTTTTGTACGAAGTTGTTTAATATATGCATTTGTAATTGTTCGCATACTTTCGCCAGATTTACTTGTGTTTTTTTCAACATCAATCACATAAAATTGTGCATCTTTGTCTGCTCGGTTATAAAAATTATTGGCCTCCACTTTTGCATCACTTGAAGATTCAGCTAAACTAAATGCATAGACTCCAAATGGTACTCCATATTTTTTAGCACCAGCTTCATTTTTCTTATGATATGTATCTTCTTCCGTACTGCCATGTTGTGTTCGGATTATAACTAAATCTAGTTTTTTACTAGCTTTTGACCAATTAATATTTCCTTGCCATTTTGAAATATCCGCAATAAGTGGCTCTGATTTCAATAATCTAAGTTTATCGTTTTTCGTTGTATCGACAATAATTGGTGTCGTCTCCCAGGTTGTCGTACTATCTGGGTTAGCAGGGCCAAATTCTTGCGCATGTGCACGATGCATACTAAATGTACAGACAATCATAGCAACAAATATTGCGGTTAACACTTTCACATTCTTCATCCTTATAATCTCCTTTTTCAAATTGTTCTATGTATTTAACTCTATAGTAATAGAATAACAAATTTTGTATAGGTATAAAGATTCATTAATAGGGAACTCAATGGATTACAGTAATATTTTGTTAATGGCAATCGAAAGTAAAGCAGATACTAATGAAAAAAGTAGTCAGAAATATTTTCCTGACTACTTGAGCTCTTTACTATTTTTAATATGTTATTTACGGAATTTCACATTAAGCATTTACTGTTACTTTTAATTGTTGTGCTGGTCCGAAGAATTCAAAGTGAATTTGAGATTCTTTAAACCCAATCGCATATAAGTGGTTAATGATTGCTTCCATAAATACGGATGGCCCACAAACATATACGTCATGGTCTAAACCTACGTTTTCTTGTAAAAATTCTTTTGTGATATATCCAACTTCATCTGTATTTAAAGTAATATAACTAGCATTTGGCATCTTTTCTAAGTTTGCAGAAATTTCTTTGTCAAATACATGTAATTTTGCTGTACGCGCACTGTGAATAAGTGTTGTCGCTCTATTTGGATCAAGTGCAGCTAAAGTATCAAACATTGCCATTAATGGTGTAATACCAACGCCACCTGCGATAAATGTTACAGGTGCTTTTGAAGCTAGATCTAAATGGAAATCACCTGCTGGAGCACTTACTTCGATACGATCTCCAACTTTTGCTTGGTTGTGTAAGTAAACAGATACTTTACCTTCTGGATCGTTTATATCCTCACGTTTCACAGAGATACGGAATGCATTTTTGTTTGTAGCTCTTGATAGACTATATTGACGACGGTGTGTAAATTTTTCACCAGGAATATCAATTTTCACTGTAATATATTGACCTGGTTTGTATTCAGGTAAAGTTTCACCATCAACTGGTTTTAAATAGAATGATGTAATTTCTTCGTTTTCTACTACTTTATCGGCAATTTCAAATTCTTTAAAGAATCTCCAACCGCCTTCTTTGTTTTCAGCCTCTTGATACATACTTTCTTCCGTTGACATAAATGCATCAGCGATTACACCATATGCCTCAGCCCATGCATTTATAATATCATCAGTTGCTGCATCTCCAAGTACTTCTTTAATAGCTCCTAGTAAAAACTCACCAACGATTGGGTAATGTTCTGGTTTTATACCTAAGCTACGGTGTTTTTGAGCAATTTGATGTACAACTGGCATAATTGCTCCAAGATTTTCGATATGAACAGCAGCTGCATAAACTGTATTTGCTAACGCGGCTTGTTGACGACCTTTCGCTTGGTTAGCGTGGTTGAATATATTTAATAGTTCTGGATGTGCGACAAACATATTTTTATAAAAAGCTTTAGTGATTTCATTTCCATGTACTTCTAATACTGGTGCAGTAGATTTTACAATATCCATTGTTTGTTGAGATAACATGTTGAACACTCCTTTTCTTTTAACAATTTAAAGATACACCTTCATGTCCTTTAAAACAATATTTCAAATACATCTTTAACAGAAAAGACACATTTGAAATACATCTTTTAAAATCGCCTTGATTTTTACTTTACATGCTATAATAGTCATTGAAATGGTGGTGGATTGGATGCGATTAACTTTATATACCGATTATTCTTTGCGTGTCCTGCTCTATCTTGGCGCTATGAATCCCGAGAAACTAGCCACGATTAAAGAAATATCGGATGCATATGGAATTTCAAAGAATCATTTGATGAAAGTAACGCATGAGCTTGGTAAGCTTGGATATATAGAAACAATTCGAGGTCGTGGTGGCGGTATTCGTCTTGCTATGAAGCCTCAAGACATTATTATTGGTCAAGTAATTAGACAAACAGAGGAAGATTTCTATTTGGTGGATTGTTTTAATCCTGAATCAGTTGGATGTATTATCTCTCCAGTTTGTAATTTAAAAGGTGCTTTAAATAAGGCACTACAAGCCTATTTGGCTGTTCTAGATGAATACTCTTTAGGGGATTTTCTACATTCAAAAGAAGAACTGGCCTCTTTACTTTTTAATGATGAGTAACATAACAATCAATCAAAAACCTGTCATCCAGTAAAGTAATCTGGACGACAGGTTTTTTATTACAGGAATCTCTACCCCATCGATCAAAGGAAACAGAAAGATTAGATTATTTCTTTGACTTCCACTCGAAATTTTTCTTCTTTTAAAAATTTTAATTGAAATGCATTAAGGTTTTGTGAGAGCTTCTTCTGCTCTAATATACTTAAATCATTTGAAAAGAAAACAATCTCTGTCTTATTTTGTTCTTTATCTGTTGCATACATGGCACTTGTGAGAACGAATGCAGTAGAACCACCCTTTTGTCCCGCATGGGTAAGCCACTCCCTATTTTTAGGATTTTTCATTAATTGCTCCATTACAGGATCAAGATATTTATACACCTCTTTTTTATAATAGGTTTTAGAATTTAGTGTATTCATAATGGATACATAATCACTTGTAGTAGATCGAGGTAATCGATCAGACCATATCTTCTGAAAATCCATATCTAAAGTCTTTAATAATTGCTTTTTTTCTTGACTAGTGAGTGGTTGCTTTACCCATTTATTATGAATATCAATCGCTCTTCTCCGATATTCTGACATATCCATTTCTTTTAGTATTTCTAGTATTTCTTGTTTTGATGATCCTAATTTTTCATTCATCAATTGACTAGGAATATATAGTGCACTTGTAGTTGGGTACATAGGTTCATGATTTAAGATTCCTAGACTTTTGGGAACTTGATTGATATTTTGAAGGCCAAGTACCTCAATCAAGTATTCTGTATTTGCATTAGAGCTATAAGCTATCATTCCATTGGCTACTTCATATAATGGAACACTATCTATATTATTTTCTTTCCATTGTTTAATCCATTCTTCATGTGCTCCCCCATCTGTCTTCGGGATATAGAATTTATCTAGTTCTTTTAGTTTTACTTTTTTATCCGGATCAATTTTCCCTTCTGCTGCTTGTTTGGCATATTCAATTGCAAGGATAATTTTGACCGTACTTGCTAGAGGAAGTAGCTTATTGGGGTTAATTTCTATCCAAGTTTGATCATTGTGTCTTATAGACAATGAAACATTTCCAGTATCTAATTTTTCTTTTATAAAATGATTAATGTATTTAGGATTTGTTTTTCCATTTTCCCTTTGTAATATCAAGTGCCCTATTGCTCTCATTAAAAATGCAATTACTATGCCCCCAATAAACCAAAATGCAAACTTTACTATCGTGACTCCCCCTTTTAACAATCATTTATTTTAAATACTACCATTAAAGTACTATAAATTCCCATAAAAGGATATTGCATTTTTACATTAACGATTTAAATCATCATATCTACTTTTATATAGATTCAGCTAATCTGAGGTCATAATTTGCATAAAAAAAAGCCTATGAATATTAAATATTCATAGGCTTTAATTAAGCATAACAAATATATAAGGAATAGTGTCTCTAATCATACGATAGAAACATTACGTTATCTATTGTTATACTATTTTGCGATTGCTTTTTTAGCAGCGTCTGCTAATTGAGCGAATGCAGATGCATCATTTACAGCAAGATCAGCTAACATTTTACGGTTAACTTCGATTTCAGCAAGTTTTAAACCGTGCATTAAACGGCTGTAAGAAAGACCGTTGATGCGAGCAGCTGCGTTGATACGAGTGATCCATAATTTACGGAAATCACGTTTCTTTTGACGACGGTCACGATATGCATATTGACCTGATTTCATAACTGCTTGGTTAGCAACTTTATATAATGTATGTTTAGAACCAAAGTAACCTTTAGCTAATTTTAAAACTTTTTTACGACGTGCGCGTGTTACAGTACCGCCTTTTACGCGTGGCATACTAATTACCTCCTGCTATTCAATTACATGAATATTAATGTATTTTCGGAATTATTTAATGTTCGCAAGTAAAGATTTAATGCGTTTGAAGTCACCTGAAGATACGATATTTGCTTTACGTAAGTGACGTTTTGCTTTAGTAGATTTGTTTGCGAATAAGTGGCTACCGTAAGCACGGTCATATTTTAATTTACCAGTACCCGTTTTTTTGAAACGTTTAGCTGCGCCACGGTGAGTTTTCATTTTTGGCATTTCGAATTCCTCCTAAACTGTTCGACTAAAAACTTATTTTTTTTCGTTCTTAGGTTGTAATACTAAGAACATGCTTCTGCCTTCCATTTTCGGTTTTTGTTCAACCGTTGCAACTTCAGCACAAGCTTCCGCAAAGCGATCTAACACTTTTTGACCAATCTCTTTATGAGTAATAGCACGGCCTTTAAAACGAATAGATGCTTTTACTTTGTCTCCTTTTTCAAGGAATTTGATCCCGTTACGCAATTTTGTTTGGAAATCGTGTTCATCGATAGTAGGACTTAGTCTTACTTCTTTCATCACGATAACTTTTTGGTTTTTGCGTACTTCGCGATCTTTCTTTTGTTGCTCGAATTTAAATTTACCATAGTCCATGATACGAGCGACTGGTGGCTTGGCTTGAGGAGCCACAAGGACAAGATCCAAATTTGCACGTTCTGCAATTGATAAGGCTTCGTTTCGTGATTTAACTCCAAGCTGATCACCATTATGATCGATTAGACGAAGTTCACGAGCGCGAATACCTTCGTTTACATACATGTCTTTGCTAATAACAATCCACCTCCAAGTAGTGTCGCGAATACATGGTTTGGGCTAGTTGCCCGAAGATCGGTACGGGTATTTCGATGTCCACTAAAAAAGGGCGGACATAGTCGAAATGTCCGCCCGCAAGATATATGTACACGCCGAAATGCGTGATCCGTTCTATCATGTAACCTGTCAACACTAATTTCTTAGATCAATCAGGTGAGAAGCGGGCAGCCTCTACTTCAACCACAAACTTTGTATTCATTAACCTTTTATACTTTATCATGTAAGAAATAATTTGTCAACATTTTTTATAAAATATATATTGTAATCATAAGATAATACAATGCAATACGAAAAAAAGAACACATCCTCAAATTAAGGATGTGCTCTTTCTTCAATATATAAACTAATAACAAATTTATCCTTTATGAGCTACGTCAGCTTGAATAGCTTTTAAGAATTCGTCAAATGAAACAGTTTCAGAATCTTTAGAGCCGTAGCGACGAACATTTACGCTACCACTTTCTAATTCTTTATCACCTAAAACAAGCATATAAGGGATTTTTTTCATTTGAGCTTCGCGAATTTTGTAGCCAAGTTTTTCATCACGATAATCCATTTCTACACGGAAACCTGCAGCTTGAAGTTTTTCTTGTACACCTTTAGCGTAATCGAAGTGAACATCGTTAGATACAGGGATTACTTGTACTTGAACTGGTGCTAACCATGTTGGGAAAGCGCCTTTGTATTCTTCGATTAAGAAAGCAACAAAGCGTTCCATAGTTGATACTACACCGCGGTGGATAACAACTGGGCGATGTTGTTTACCATCTTCACCTACATAACCTAAATCGAAACGTTCTGGTAATAAGAAGTCAAGTTGTACTGTAGATAAAGTTTCTTGTTTACCAATAGCTGTTTTTACTTGAACATCTAGTTTTGGACCGTAGAATGCAGCTTCACCTTCAGCTTCATAGTAGTCTAAACCAAGATCATCCATAGCTTCTTTCAACATACTTTGTGCTTTTTCCCACATTGCATCGTCGTCAAAGTATTTTTCAGTATCTTCAGGATCGCGATAAGAAAGTCTGAATTCGTAGTCGTTTAAGTCAAAATCTTTATAAACAGATAGGATTAGTTCAACTACTTTTTTGAATTCTTCTTTGATTTGATCTGGACGTACGAATAAGTGAGCATCATTTAAAGTCATGCCGCGTACACGTTGTAGTCCAGATACTGCACCACTCATTTCATAACGGTGCATTGTACCAAGTTCTGCCACGCGGAATGGAAGATCACGATATGAACGCATTGCTGATTTATATACCATCATATGGTGTGGGCAGTTCATAGGGCGAAGAACTAAAGTTTCGTTATCCATTTCCATTGGTGGGAACATATCATCTTGGTAGTGATCCCAGTGACCTGAAGTTACATAAAGTTCTTTAGAACCTAGTACTGGAGTATACACATGTTTGTAACCAAGAGATACTTCTTTATCCACAATATAACGTTCAATTGTACGACGAATAGTAGCACCATTTGGTAACCATAATGGTAAACCTTGTCCTACTAATTTGCTTGTTGTAAATAATTCAAGTTCTTTACCAATTTTACGATGATCGCGTTCTTTTGCTTCTTCAAGCATTTGAAGATGTGCTTTTAATTCATCTTTTGTAAAGAATGCTGTACCGTAAATACGTTGAAGCATTTTGTTATCAGAGTTCCCTCTCCAGTATGCACCAGCGATTGATAATAATTTAAACTCTTTAATTTTACCTGTTGAAGGTACGTGTACTCCACGGCAAAGGTCGAAGAAATCACCTTGTTCGTAAATAGACACTTGTTCATCTTCTGGAATTGCTTCAAGAAGTTCTAATTTGTATTCGTCATCAATTTCTTCAAAGCGTTTTTTCGCTTCTGCACGAGAAACATCGTGACGGACAATTTCAATATTTTCAGCAATGATTTTTTTCATTTCCTTTTCGATACGTGGGAAATCATCTGAAGTAATTGGTTCAGGTGAATCGATATCGTAATAGAAACCATCGTCAATAACTGGACCTACACCAAGTTTTACTCCTGGGAATAAGCGTTTTACAGCTTGAGCTAAAAGATGAGCTGTAGAATGACGCATTACTTCAAGTGCTTCTTTATCAGCAGGTGTGATGATAGAAATTGAACCATCTTCTTCAAGAGGTGTTTTTGTATCAACTAATACATCGTTAAATTTACCGACGATTGCTTTTTTACGTAACCCTGGACTGATTGATAATGCTACAGCATCAGTAGTAATTCCTTTTTCAAATTCTTTCACTGAGCCATCTGGGAATGTTAATTTGATCATGTCTGCCATAATAATCTCTCCTTTTTTATATTCTAGAGCTCTGGGCCACAAATAAGTGCGGAAGGCGATCGTTTAGCTACTACAAGCTCTGGAACCTTCAAATTGAAAGCGTCTTTTTGCTTTTAACCGAGAAGGTGAATGACTCGTTTAGCTGTGAAAACATCGATTCTACACAAAAAAATCCCGTCCACAAAGGGACGAGATTTATACTCGTGGTTCCACCCTTCTTCCTTCTAAACAAAGATTACGAAACATCTTTGCATAGATGAAGCTCTAGTTCGGCTAACGGGCCGCAACCGTCGACAATTACTTTTACTTCACTGTCGCTGCTCCAAGGCGGTAAATTTTATGTCGTTACTAAGAAGCTTTCAGCCGTGGCTTCCCTCTCTTTGAGTCGTGCAGAAAATTGTTGTCCTTATCAAAGCATTTCATATTTAGATTATGGTTGAAATTATATACTGAAATGCTTTTAAAATCAAGCGACAATTCAAGTCATTTCATCAAAACTAATTGTGATATAATCTTCTATTTTCGCCAACCATTTCGAAATCCGTCGTTAAAGCTCTAACACGTTCCATTATCCTTGCTGCTTTCATCACATCTACTTCGCCTTTTTGAGTTGTAGCAAAGTGTTCTTCTAACTGTTCATAATTGTAATTAGATGTGATAAAAACTGGCAAGCCTTCATTCATGCGAAATTGTAAAATTGTTCCTATAATTTCATCTCTTGTCCAAGGAGATAGATTTTCTGCTCCTAAATCATCCAACATTAGAACAGGTGCATTTTTTACAAATTCAACTTTTTCTTGTAACGATTGATCTTGAATCGAACTTTTTAACTCACTTAAAAAATCAGGAACATAAACCATTACTGTCTTGATCTCCATCGAAGCAAGTTCGTTTGCAATCGCACCAAGGACAAATGATTTACCAACACCAAAATTGCCATATATATAATAGCCTGTTCTAGGTAAATTACCAGTATTTTTAACCTTTTGAATAAACATCTCAGCAAATGTACGGATTGCTTTTTTAGATTCATTGCTCGTATCTAAGTCACTGATTTTGGCCTTTAATACATCCTTTGGCATATGCATACTAGAAATCATAGATGCTGCTTTACGACGCGCATCTTCCATTCTTTTTGTCTGACAAGGTGTATATTCTACATCGATTTTCCCTCTAATGATTGTTAGTTTTGGAACAAAACCGTTTATTGCATTTTTACAAGTAGCGACAGATTCACATTGGCTACAATCATGTTGTTGATTGACATATTCATAAAGTTTTCCTAAACCTCTTTCGACCATTTGACGATTTGCGACTTGGTCGTTTTCAGCAAGAAATTTTTGCACACCTTTATCTTCGAGGATTTCTTTTTGCATTTCATCAAAACGAGCTTGAAATTGTGAATCCATGATTTTCGTTAATCTGTTGTTGATTGGTTCCATTCTATGAATCCACCTCTCCTTCATTCATACCTAACTTCTTCATAATTTCCTGACGTTTCTTTTCATAATCTGTTTGCTTATGATCTATTTGTTTTACTTCTTTTTTCTTTTGCTGCTTTAACTTATTTTCATAATACCAATCAGGAACATTTTGTGATTTAGCAGTTTGTTTCCCCTTAGGCATATATTGTTTACGGTTTTTCTGTATTTGATAATCCTTCGCAAAATTAAGCGCTTGTTCCGCTTTTTGAATATTATTTTTTTGCCAATTGGCTGCTATTGCCTGTATGAATGCACTATTTATATTCGCATTACTTAAATAATAAGCATAATGTATAAGAACATTTACAACAGGAACAGGCATATCATATTTCTTTATAAATTCATTTACTACTTTAACATCTCTTTCAAACGGTGCCTTTCCTTTGACGAGCATCGATAACAATTCTAGAGATTCTGCATTATTTAGTATTTCTAGTAACTCTTTTTTCAACTCTTCCGCATTGGCAAAATCAGAATCTACAAACTGTGGAAGTTGATAAAAAGTACCTGCCCCTGCTTTCAATATCTTGTATTCTTTCGAGTAATCCTTGGTTTCTATAGAAGCATCTTCTTGTTTAGAATCTATTCCCTTTTGTTCTTCAAAATCTCTTGCCAATTTCATGGCTTCTCTTGCTGATTTAACACCAGTATTACGCCAATGTGACGCAATAGTTTCTATATATTTCCGATTCAATTTACCGTGATTTCGCAAAAAGACATAGTGAATAAGTACGTTGACTACAGGCGTTGGCATACCATATTGCATCACCAAATCTTCGACTAACTGGCGATCACTTGGAAATGGTTCCTTGCCTCCTGCTACAGCTGTTAATACATCAATAGGAGAAGAAGTTTCAAACCATTTTATCAGCTCTTGTTCCATCGGGTTTATATCGTTATCATCCACTGGAGTTTGCGTGAATAATTCTTGCTTTTGTTTTACATTTTCCATAACAGATTGCATTGTTGGCGGTTCTTTCGATACTGTCAATTTATAATAATCAGCAGCTTCTTTCTTTAAGCGTAAATCACTTAATCCCATTTCATCATCAAGTGCTAAAAGAATGATCTTTTGCATATCAAATGGTGTTAAATGATAAAGAAACGCTAATTTCGCAATCGTTGCTTTCGCTTCAGCCGTTAAAACAGATGAAGGTACAAGCTGTTCAGAAAGAGTAGATCTTAAAAGATGAAAATCAAATTCTTCATAGTTGAACGGTAATTCTTTTGGCTTTTCTTGTATTCCAGTAAGGTGGATTTCATCAGACGGTATATTATGCTGAACAGGTCTATAAACATCTGTAAATGTTCTAGATACTTCCTGATAGCCATAACTAGACAGCCCTTTTGAAACAAAGCGTTGACGCAAATTTCTATATGCTGATTCACCAATCTTACTATATAAGAACATAGATAAAAGTGGATCATCAAAAAAAGTAGCTGCATCGAGTGGCGGCATTACATCATAGAGAAAAGAACGCATTTCTTGTTGGTCTTTGCGCCATGTTCGAAGTAAACCAATCGCTTCGAGCGCAATGCGTGATTCGAAGATTTTACCTATTGGCATGTTCAATGCGTTCATCAAATGATAATGTGACATCGTACTATCTTCAGAATTTTCGCCCTCTGCCCATAATAAAAAATATAAACTGATGGGTTCTGCTCCAATAAGCGGTTGATACAAAAGCGTGATTAACTTTCGATCATAACTTGATAGAGGAAATGGAACACGAATGGATAGTCGATCAACAGGTTGCAATTCTTTATATAAATTCACCAACGGTTCCCTCCAAAACTTCTATTATTGATCATTTTCTCGTTCTTTAGATTGTTTTTCGATTAATTCTCTAAGCTCATCGATAAAGACATTGATATCCTTAAATTGACGATAAACAGAGGCAAAGCGAACATAAGACACCTCATCTATTTTAGAAAGGCGATCCATCACCATTTCACCAACATCTTCTGTTTTCACTTCAGCATTCCCAATACGACGTAAATCTTGCTCTATATTAAACACTAAATCCTCTAAAATATCTAATGATACTGGACGCTTTTCACAAGCTCGAATAAGGCCACGAAGTACTTTTTCATGGCTAAACTCTTCACGTGATCCATCTTTTTTGATCACAATAAGAGGCATTTCTTCTACTTTTTCGAAAGTTGTAAAACGAAACCCACATGATTCACATTCCCGACGTCTACGAATTGCTTTGTTATCATCGACTGGTCGACTATCAATGACTTTTGTTCCATTAAATTGACAAGTTGGACATTTCATAATTTTTCTCTCCTGATTTCGAAAACATATTAGTTTATCTATTATATCAAAAAATAATGGTATAAATCGAAAAAAAGAGTAGAAAATCCTCTTTACATAAAAAATAACTCGAAATCCGTCATATTTATCAAAAAAGGCTGTTTCAAAAATCCAGTTTCCACTGAATTTTTGAACAGCCCATTCGTTTTAGTATTATTTAAAAATTTTTAAACGTTAACTTCTTGTTGTTTTAATTCAGAAACAACTTTTTTTGTTAAGTCTACAACACGTGCAGAGTAACCCCATTCGTTATCGTACCAAGCAATAACTTTTACTTTATTGCCACCAATAGTCATTGTTGTAAGACCATCAATAGTTGCTGAAGCTGGATTTGTATAGTAATCACGAGAAACAAGTGGTTCCATCGTGAAATCTAAAATACCTTTTAAAGGACCTTCAGCAGCATTTTTAAATGCTTCGTTTACTTCTTCAATAGTTACATCACGTTGCAGGTCTACTACTAAATCGACTAATGATACATCAGGTGTAGGAACACGTAATGCCATACCATGTAATTTACCTTGTAATTCAGGTAACACAAGTGTTAACGCTTTAGCTGCACCTGTAGAAGTAGGAATGATCGATTCAGCACATGCACGAGCACGACGTAAGTCTTTATGTGGATTATCAATATTTTTTTGGTCATTTGTATATGAATGAACAGTTGTCATTAAACCATTGATGATACCAAATGTATCATTTAAAACCTTTGCAACTGGTGCAAGGCAGTTTGTTGTACAACTTGCATTTGAAATAACATCATGTTTAGAAAGATCTAATTTTTCATCATTAACGCCCATTACAATAGTGACATCTTCATTTTTTCCTGGTGCTGTTAAAATTACTTTTTTTGCACCTGCTTCAAGATGTAATGCTGCTTTACTACGTTCATTGAACTTACCAGTTGCTTCAATAACAACATCTACGTCCATTTCTTTCCAAGGTAAGTTTTGAGGGTTACGTTCATTTACAAGTTGTACACGCTTACCATTTACGATTAGCGCATCCTCTTCTGCTTTTACTTCACCATCAAATTTACCATGAGATGTATCATATTTAACCAAATGAGCTAATGTCTCAGCTGGATAACTTGCATTTACCGCAACAATATTTAAATCATCTTGTAGAATCGCTTGACGGAATACCATACGTCCAATACGGCCAAATCCGTTAATAGCAATCGAAACTGTCATGAATAATATCCTCCCTATTCACTACGTTATACTTAATTTGTATTATTCACAAATAGTATAGCACATTTATTAGAAAGTAAAACATAATTTAATCTATATTTTAAAATTTATATTTTCAGAAATTTATATCTTTTTAACAGTTGCAGTCCCATAAATCCAGTATTTTCAACAGTTGAGCACGGGTATTTTCTAAGTTTCCATTATTATAAATGACCGCATCAGCACCCTTTTCTTTTACAGAAAGAGGTAATTGAGAAGCTATTCTAGCTTTTGCTTCCTCCTCTAATAAGTGATTTCTTTCCATCAATCTTGCTAGTTGGGTTTCCTCAGAAACAGAAACGACTAAAATTTTCTCCACAAAATGTTGTAATCGACTTTCAAAAAGTAATGGAATATCCATTATTATATGTTTTTCCCCTTTTTCAATCCATTCATCCCTTTGACGCAACATTTCTTGACGAATAGCTGGATGCATAATATCATTTAATTCTTTTCTTTTTGATGGATTATGGAAAATTATATCTCCTAATTTTGCACGATTTAAACTGCCGTTATCTAGTAATATATCTTTTCCAAATACATCTACAATTTTATCTAATGTCTCTGTACCTGGTTCTACTACAACTCTCGCAACAATGTCGGCATCGACAATTGGAAAACCTAATTCTTGTAACATTTTTGCTACTGTACTTTTACCACTTGCAATACTTCCTGTTAAACCAATAATCATTTCTTCACTCACCCTTAATGTTGACAATTTGGACAGTACACTGAATTACGTCCTGAAATTACCAATTGTTTTGTATTAGTATGACATATTGGACACGTTTTCTTTCCATACATCTTCAATCGATCCTGCATGCCACCTGCTTCACCATTGATGTTTCGATAATCAGAAATACTAGACCCACCAGCATCAATACTTTCTTGTAAAATGTCCACAATTGTATAAAATAAGTCTTTCTTTCTTTTTTCACTGATTCTTGAAACTTTTCGTGCAGGATGAATTTTCATACGAAATAAAGATTCAGTTGCATAAATGTTGCCGCAGCCTGCAATTACATGCCCATCCATAATCACTTCTTTCACTGCCTTGTTCGCATATTTTGGTAATTTTGCTTTTGCTAAAAAATAAGGCAATGCTTCTTTTGAAAAAGGCTCTGGTGCTATTTCTAATAGAGGTGGATACTCCTCAATTGAATGGAGTAGACGCAGTTCGCCAAATCGTCGTATGTCAGCATATACAAGAAATTCTTTCTCTCCAAAAGTAAACACGATATGTATGTGCTTTTGAAATTTTGCTTCAGTTATTTCTTCTAATGAACGTACGTGAAACCACGCACCTGTCATCCCTAAATGATTCACTAGTACATAGTTTATATTGTCTTTCTCTAAGAAGAAATAGATGTACTTAGAACGTCGTTTAACTTCTTTAATAGTCATATTTTTTATTGCGTCTGAAAAAATTTCAGGGTCCATCCCCTTGATAATACATGCTTTTCCTTCTTTTATAGAGGTACAAATTGTATTTGAAACCTGAACGCGACGGATTATTTTCCCCGTCACGACAGGTTGAAGTGCACGCACAACTCCCTCAACTTCAGGTAATTCTGGCATGCGATCACTCCTTTATTTTGTTTCATACCATGTTGGACCTGATGCATAATCAGCTTTTAATGGTACTTGTAATTTAAATGCATTTGCCATAACTTCTGGTACTAATTTTTCAAGTACAGGAATTTCTTCCTCGGGTGCTTCGAAGATCAATTCATCATGTACTTGTAATAACATTTTCGCTTGAAGTTTTTGCTCTTTTAAAGCTTTAGCCATATCAATCATTGCTTTTTTAATAATATCTGCTGCACTTCCTTGAATCGGTGTATTCATAGCAGTACGTTCTGCAAAACTACGTAAGTTGAAGTTTGAACTATTTAAATCGGGCAAGTAACGTCTGCGGTTTAGTATTGTTGTTACATAGCCTTTTTTCTTTGCCTCTTCTACGATATTTTTCATATAATTTTGGACGCCAGGGAAGCTTTTAAAATAGCGCTCGATAAATTCAGCAGCTTCTTTACGGGTAATATTTAAATTTTGTGATAAACCATAATCACTAATACCATATACTATTCCAAAGTTAACGGCTTTGGCAGTACGTCTCATATTTGATGTAACTTCTTCTTCTCCAACATGAAAAACATCCATTGCTGTTTTCATATGAATATCCATGCCATGGTTAAAAGCATTGATCAAATTTTCATCGTTAGACATATGTGCAAGTACACGTAATTCGATTTGAGAATAATCGGCAGCAAACATTTTCCAACCTTCATGAGAAGGAACAAATGCTTGGCGAATTTTTCGCCCTTCTTCTAGACGAACCGGAATGTTTTGTAAGTTAGGATCTGTTGAACTTAAACGTCCTGTTGACGTTAACGCTTGTTGATAGCGTGTATGGATTTTTTGGTCCTCTTCATGAATGACCTTTAACAACCCTTCAATATAGGTAGATTGTAGTTTGCCAAGTTGACGATATTGTAAAATATGTTGAATAATTTCATGCTCTGGAGCTAGTTTTTCTAACACATCTGCAGCCGTTGAATAACCTGTTTTTGTCTTTTTAATAACAGGTAGACCAAGTTTTTCAAACAAAATAACTCCTAGTTGCTTTGGTGAATTGATATTAAATTTTTCTCCTGCGATTTGATATATATTCTCTTCAATCTCTTTTAGCTTAGCGGTTAGTTCTGCACCCATTTCGATGAGACGATTGCGATCAACTGCAACTCCTTCACTTTCCATTTCACTAAGAATAGTAGCTAATGGCAATTCTAGATTACGGTATAGATCATATTGTTCGTTGGTTTTTAACTGTTCTTCAAGTTTTACTTGAAGATTCCATACAGCTGAGGCTTTTCGACATGTATGTTCTGCTATAACTATTTGTTCAGGGACTGTTTTTTTAGCTCCTTTTCCATAAACAACGTCATTCGATTGAACATCTCTATAACCAAATTCTTTTGCCACAACAGCTACATCATCTGATGACATTGCGGGATTTAAAATATAGGCTGCTAGTAGTAGATCAAACTCTACTCCTTTTAACTTAATACCACTACGCAAAAATGCTGCTTGAGTTGCCTTCGAATCAAATAAATATTTTTTCTTTGAATCATCTTCAAGCCAAGATTTAAGATTTTCTGACGCCAAGACTTTTTCAAACGGAACAAAGTAAGCTATGTCACCATTTGCAATTGCCACACCAAATTTATCGCAAGTATGATAGTGTTCGTCAGCTAATTCTAGATGGATCGCCATCGGACTAGTTAATTGATCAGCAGTAAGATCGTCGATAATTTCAAAATTCAACTCTGCTGTTTCCTTTGCTTCAGATTCGTATTCACTTTTTTCGATTAATGATTTAAACGAAAGTTCTTGCCATAAAGCAAATAGATTTTCCACATCAGGGCCTTCATAGTTTAGATCATCCAGTTTAACTTCAATTGGAGCCTCACGATTAATCGTTGCTAGTTGTTTACTCATTTTCGCTTGTTCTTCGTTGTTTCCAAGCTTTTCTTTCAGTTTTGCTCCACTTACTTCTTCTAGATGCGCATAAACTTCTTCTACAGTAGGAAATTGTTTTAAAAGCTTAATCGCCGTTTTCTCACCTACGCCAGGAACACCAGGAATATTATCAGATGAGTCACCCATTAATCCCTTCATATCAATAATTTGGTGGGGTGTCAGTCCATATTTTTCACTAATATGATCCGGCGTATAATGTTCAATATCTGTCATGCCTTTACGAGTAATATATACAGTTGTATTGTTAGATGCTAATTGTGTTAAGTCTTTATCTCCTGAAACAATAATAACTTCAAGACCTTTTTCATCCGCTTCTTTACTCAATGTGCCAATAATATCATCTGCTTCATACATTTCTAACTCATATTGTTTAATCCGATAAGCATCAAGTAATTTTCTAAGGTACGGGAATTGCTCAGATAATTCTGGAGGTGTTTTTTGACGACCACCTTTGTATTCGGAATATGTTTTATGTCGGAAGGTTGTTTTCCCAGCATCAAATGCAACAAGCATTTTCGTCGGCTTTTCCTCTTCCAAAATTTTTTGTAACATAGTGGTAAATCCATAAATCGCGTTTGTATGAATTCCTTGGTCATTTGTTAACAATGGCAACGCAAAAAACGCTCGATAAGCCAAACTATTACCATCTAATAAAAGTAATTTTTCCTTTGTCATTTTGGCACACTCCTAAATAATTAACTCATTTTTTATCTAATAATAATTTTTCATGAATGATTCGTTCTTATTATTTTACCATGCCTATAATAAGAAAGGAAAAGACGACTATGTAAAATGCGAAAAAACGTTCGCTCATACAAAAAGAGAGCGCATGTAATAATGCAACTCTCTTTTTGTATTATATAATTTGAAGGGGGCTTCATAAATTAGTATAATTACTAAATTTGAAGATAATATAAACTTAATGTTAAGTCATTGTAAATGAATTACTTTTCTATTCTCGGAAAGATCAGACGCATTGTTGTTCCTTTTCCTACGCTGCTTTCAACTTCGATTTTCCCATGATGTGCCTCAACTAAATGTTTAACAATAGCTAAACCTAAACCTGTTCCACCCGAATTTCTACTACGGTCGCGATCTACACGGTAAAAGCGTTCGAATACTCGCGGAAGTTCTTCTTCACTAATACCTATACCCTCATCTGATATTTCGACAATAGCATTTTGAGATTCTTCATATAGATGAACTAGTATCTTTGTGTTTTCAGGTGAATAATTAATGGCATTAATCATTAAATTCATCATGACTTGGACTAAACGGTTATTATCTCCATTTATATAAACCTCTTCATCAATAATTGCTTCAAAATGCATATTCTTTTCGTCTAATTTCTGATTTGTCATTTCTATAGTTCGAATAATGACATCTTTTAAACTTGTTTTTTCCATATTCACTGTAAAACCTGTTTTTTCTATTTTAGATAAATCTAGTAGATCATTTACAAGCATCTGCAAACGATTGCTTTCTTGATACATTATATCTAAGAAATTCAATAAGGTTTCTTGATCTTTATATGCACCGTCTAACAATGTTTCAGAAAAACCTTTAATAGATGTAATAGGTGTTCTTAGCTCATGTGATACGTTTGCTACGAAGTCTTTACGAACTTGTTCAAGCATTTTCAACTCCGTAATATCATGCATTACGATCACTACACCAAGCCAAAGTCCATGTTCTCCAACTACAGGCGCACCGTAAACCTCCATATCAAAATAGCCTTTTTCAACTTGAATATGAATTTGTTTCCTATATGGAATTTCGGTCATAAAAACATGATCTACAAATTCCTCTAATTCGATAGGTAGCCCCAATTCTCGAAATAGTTGTCTTTTAACATCTTCATATGTTTGATCAAATAACTCAGTAAAAGTTCGATTGACAATTGTTATTTCGCCTTCTCGTCCAATCATGATTAGTGCACTACCCATATTCTCAATCAACGTTTTTAAACGTTCTTGTTCAATTTCACGAACAATCACAATATCTTGTAAATTACGTGCTAGAACATTGATTGCCTTACTTAAACGCAATGTCGGTGAACCAGTAATTTCATATGCACGTGCACGGTAATTGCCCTTCGCAAGTTCAAATGCTGTCATCATAACATTATCTATAGGCTGCGATAAATTTTTAATAAGACGATACGTCACCATTATTAAAATAATAAAAGCTAATATGAAAATAATTGCAAGCAAAATCCAAAACTGCAATCGTATATCAGATAAATCTTGTAAATTTGTATTATCTTTAATGGAATTAATAATTGCACGTTCTTGAGATTCTGTTAATGAAACATGTTGTTCCTTAATAGCATGCATCACATCATCTTTAGCTTTAATAGAATTTGACCTAACAGTATCTTTTACTAATAGCGGGAAAAGCTGACCCAGAGTAATTCCTAGACCAGCTAAAGTAACAATATATAATGAACTAAAAGTAATCAGTAAACGAAATCTTAAAGATTGTATCAATTTTTTGGCTCCTCGAATTTATAACCTAAACCTCGAATTGTCTTGATAAACTTCGGCTTTCTGCTATTTTCTTCAATTTGATCACGTAAATGGCTAATGTGAACATCTACTATACGTGTATCACCTGCAAAATCATAATGCCATACAGCACTTAATAATTGATCACGAGTTAAAACTCGATTCTTATTTTCCAAAAGATATACAAGCAATTCAAATTCCTTTGGCGTAAATTCCAATAACTTATCATCCATAAATACTTCAAAACGATCTGGATAAACATTTAAACGACCAAAGTGATAAGATTTTTCCTCTGAACTCTCTTCCTCTATTTCTTGAGAGTTTTTGATCACCTTAGAACGTCTTAAAACTGCTTTAACGCGTGCCATTACTTCTCTTGGACTGAATGGCTTTGTCATATAGTCATCGGCACCTAACTCTAGGCCAAGTACTTTGTCAAACTCATCGTCCTTTGCAGTAAGCATTATTATTGGGATATCCAGTTTTTTTATACGTAATTCTTTGCAAACTTCCATACCATCTAATTTTGGTAGCATTAAATCTAACAAAATTAAATCTGGTTTTTCAGAAATTGCTTTCTGCAAACCATCGCGTCCATCATTTGCTATGATCACATCGTATCCAGCTTGTTTTAAATTGTATTGTAATAAAGTCGCAATTGATAATTCATCGTCCACTACAAGTATTTTGTTTGTCATTTATATGCCTCCGCAATTGATTTGAAACCCCCATCTCAAATCTAATTTGCTCTATGATGTTTTTAATCCAGTTTTTAATCCAATACCCTTTGTTACCAAATTCATTTTGGATGAATTGGTGGAACAGCTGTTACAGTACCCTCTAACACAATTTCTTCCTTACTATTTAATCCTTCAACTTTCACTTTTATCTGACGATTAATAGTGTCAATATTTTCTACCGTTAATTGAATTTGAACTGTTTCATAATGATATAAAGGAGTAGGAAAGTGAAAGGTTTGAGCACAAATATATGATCCTGCACCTGGTAAATGTTTGGAAATAGCTGAAGTAACTATTCCAGTCAGCATAATAGTCGGTACTACTGGTTTTTCATAAGCGGTTGATGCAGCATAGTCATGTTGTATGTACAAAGGATTATTGTCATTTGTTAAACCTAAATATAATAATAAATCCTTATCCTCTATTCTCTCTGTTAGCTGAATCGACTCCCCTACTGATAATTCTTCAAGCTGTTTGCCCAGCCTTCTTTTTTTATCAAGTAACACAGGATTCCCCCTTTGAAGTATTCAGTAAGTTTATAGTATCAATAATTGTATGAAAAATCGAGTATGAATATAAAGTTGTCATTTCTATCACTAAAAAAGCCGTGTAGATATCATTTTCCTACACGGCTAGTTAATAAAAAAGGGAATCGAGATTACACTCGATTCCCTTTAACCTAAATTTTATAAATTATAGGTTTTTGATAAGTTCGTTAGCGAACTCAGAACATTTAACTTCTTTTGCGCCATCCATTAGACGAGCAAAGTCGTAAGTTACAACTTTAGAAGCAATTGTTTTTTCAACTGAAGCAGTGATTAAGTCAGCAGCTTCATTCCATCCTAAGTGTTCAAGCATAAGTACGCCTGAAAGAAGTACAGAAGATGGGTTTACTTTATCCATGCCAGTGTATTTAGGAGCTGTACCATGAGTAGCTTCGAAAATAGCATGTCCAGTAACGTAGTTAATGTTTGCTCCTGGAGCAATACCGATACCACCAACTTGTGCAGCAAGTGCATCAGAGATATAATCGCCGTTTAAGTTCATTGTTGCAACAACATCGAATTCTTTTGGACGAGTTAAAATTTGTTGTAAGAAGATATCAGCGATAGAATCTTTAACTAAGATTTTACCTGAAGCTAAAGCTTCTTTTTGTGCTTTATCAGCAGCTTCTTGACCTTTTTCAGCTTTAATAGCATCATATTGGTTCCAAGTGAAAGTTTGATCAGCGAATTCATTTTCAGCTACAGCATAGCCCCAAGCTTTGAATGCACCTTCAGTGAATTTCATAATGTTACCTTTGTGTACTAAAGTTACTGATTTACGTCCTTCTTTAATAGCGTAGTTAATAGCAGCGCGAACTAGACGTTCAGTACCTTCTTTAGAAACTGGTTTAATACCGATACCAGAAGTTTCTGGGAAGCGGATTTTGCTAACTCCCATTTCATTTTGAAGGAAGTTAAGAACTTTTTTAACTTCTTCTGAGCCTTCTTTATATTCGATACCAGCATAGATATCTTCAGTGTTTTCACGGAAAATTACCATATCAACATTTTCTGGATTTTTAACTGGAGATGGAACACCTTCGAAGTGACGTACAGGACGTAAGCAAACGTATAAGTCAAGTTGTTGACGTAATGCAACGTTAAGTGAACGAATACCTCCGCCGATTGGTGTTGTAAGAGGACCTTTAATAGCGATTAAATATTCATTGATTTTATCTAGAGTTTCTTGTGGTAACCATTCGCCAGTTTTGTCGAATGCTTTTTGACCAGCTAGAACTTCTAACCATTCAATTTTCTTTTCACCATTGTAAGCTTTTTCTACTGCTGCATCGATAACACGTGAAGCGGCTGCCCAGATATCAGGACCAATTCCGTCACCTTCGATGAATGGAATAACAGGGTTGTTTGGTACGTTTAGTACACCGTTTTCTACTATGATTTTCTCGTTAGACATTATTTCTTGCCTCCTATATTCATACACGTAGGGCAGGAACTAGATTAGTCTGCCCTACGATTATTACCATTATACCAATTATCTCTCTTCAACTGGTACATATTTTTGCATACCAGGTCCAACATATTCTGCACGTGGACGGATTAAACGGTTGTTAGCATATTGTTCTAAGATATGAGCAACCCAACCAGATACACGTGAAACAGCAAATACTGGAGTGAATAGATCATGTTCAATACCTAGAGAATCGTAAACTGATGCTGAGAAGAAGTCTACGTTTGCAGGTAGGTGTTTTTGTTCTTGAATCATGTCATGAATTTTAACTGACATTTCATAAAGTTCAGGTTTACCATTTAGTTTAGTCAATTTTTCAGACATTAAACGTAAATGTTTTGCACGTGGGTCACCTTTACGGTAAACACGGTGTCCGAATCCCATGATTTTTTCTTTGTTATCTAATTTGTTTTGGATGTATGATTCAACATTATCAATTGATCCAATTTCAGATAACATCTTCATAACTTGTTCATTTGCACCGCCATGAAGTGGTCCTTTTAAAGCTCCAATTGCTGCAGTTACACCAGAGTAAATATCTGATAATGTAGCAACACATACACGAGCAGTGAATGTTGAAGCGTTTAATTCGTGGTCAGCATGAAGAACTAATGCTTTGTTGAAAGCTTCCACTTCAATTGGTTGTGGTTCTTTATCATGTAGCATATACAAGAAGTTTGCTGCATATGATAAGTCTTTTCTAGGTGCAACTGGTTCTTTACCAGCACGGATACGACCAAATGCTGTAACTACAGTTGCCATACGAGCTTGCAATTTGATAGCTTTGCGATAGTTAGCTTCAGCTGACATATCTTCTGCATCTTCATCATATAAACCTAATAAAGAAACAGCTGTACGTAAAGCAGCCATTGGGTGTACTGATTTTAGATCGTAAGTTTTGAAGTGATCTAATACCGCTTGTGGCACTACCATATTTTCTGCTAGTTGTTGTTTTAACTCAGCTAATTCGTCAGCTTTTGGTAATCTAGTGTGCCATAGTAAGTATACTACCTCTTCAAAAGATGCGTTTTCTGCTAAATCATCGATGTTATAGCCTACATATGTAAGAGTATCATCAATGATTGAGCTAATCTTAGTTTCTGCTGCTACAACGCCTTCTAAACCTTTAGTTGTTGCCATTATTTCTCGCTCCTTTTTGGGTTAACGTTAGTTAAAAACAAGTTCTAACTTTTAAATAAATCGTCAAAATCCATATGAACCTATAAGTAAATCGCTTACATTGATATTATAATAAATTTTGACGGCTTTGTGAATGAAAAACCTTCATTTTTTCTAAAAACAATGCTAAAGAGAATATTCAGACGTTTTGTAGAAAATATCATCATTATCAAGATACATAAATTGGTGGAAGAGGAAGAAGGTGACTATATTATTAATTCTCTTGATAAAAATACGAAGAATAACATAAAGCTTTGGAGTTTTATAATATTTTTGGTTTTTGTTGCATGGCTTATACTACCAGTAACATTAGCAATCGTATTAGCCTATCTTTTCTCACCTCTATTACAATTATTCCATAAAAAACTAAAAATCCCTTCATTTATTACTGCACTATTAACAGAAATTATAATTGTACTTAGTTTATCAGTAGGACTATTATTTCTTGCCACAGCATTAATGGATACTCTTCCAGTTTTAAAGGACAATTTGTTAGACGCTTCATCATTTATTCATATTCCTGATGCCATAACAACTCAGATTAGAGATCAGTTATTTGAGTTATTCGATATAATGATATCCAAAATATTTCAATCTATACAAGACATTATGCAACATCTAGTTGAGGTTACGATTTTTATCGTAGCATTTTATTTTGCATTATATGAAACAAGCCGTAATAAGCATTGGTTTTTTGTATATATTCCTTCAAATTTCAGAAAACATATAAGAAAAATTTTTGAAGAGGCTACAACATTATTTAGTTATTTTATTTCGGTGGAAATTCGTTTAGCATTTATTACTTTCGGCCTTTTATCTATCGGATTTTATATGCTCGGTTTTTCCGAACCTATAGGAAAAGCATTACTTGTCTCCGTATGTGATTTCTTACCTTTTTTAGGGATTGGTATATTCTTAATCCCGATAAGTATTTTGTTTATGGTAACTGGGAAAATGGCCATTGGAATTCAAATTATTGTTCTGTATATTATAGTACAACTTACACGACAATTTGCGGAATCAATGATGTGGGCGTCTACCATGCAAATTCGCTCGGTACACGCCTTCATCTTAAGTGCCATAAGTTTACTACTTTTTGGAGTAGCAGGTATTATTCTTAGCCCATTCATATTATTAATCGCTGTAAAGTTAAAAAAGCTACCTATTTTTGCATCAAAATAATTTGCCCTTTTTTCATCTTTTTTCTTAACCAATAATAGATGGCTGGTTTAAATAACTTTCTAGTTATTGGTATGATCAATAAAATCCCTATTATATCAGAGATAAACCCTGGAAGAACAAGTATGATAGAGCCAATAAAAGTTAATACTCCATCAATAATTGCATCACCAGGTGCTTGTCCATTTTCAATCGCAGCTTTCAATTGTTGAAAGGCATTTAACCCTTTGGATTTAGCAATATATATTCCTAATAACCCAGTAACTACAATTAAAAACATAGTAGGAATCATACCTATTAGCTTTCCCGATAGTAAGACAACAGTTAATTCAACAATTGGAACTGCAATTAAAAACAAAAGAAACTTCCGCATTGTCTTCACCTCTTTTTTAGCGTTAAAACAGAAGTAAAATTTTATGATTGCGGCTTATCATTATAAAATTCTAGATGATCCATAGTAAATTACACCTGAAACAGCATCCATTGAAACTTCTTGCTCATTTTTAATAAGTTTTGTGGCATCTTTTACACCTACAATAACCGGAATCCCTAGACTAAGCCCTACAACGGCAGCATGACTAGTTAGTCCCCCCTCTTCGGTGATCAATCCAGCACAATTTGAAATAGCAGGCATCATTTCACGATCTGATCCAATCGTAACAATAATACGTTCCGAAGTGTCTTGTGCAAGTGCTTCTTCTGCATTACGAACTACTAAAGCTTTACCAATAGCAGTAGATTTACCAATTCCTTGACCTTTTGTTAACACATCGCCAATAACATGTAATTTCATCAAGTTAGTTGTACCTGCCTCACCTACTGGAACTCCAGCTGTAATAACTACTAAATCACCGTGTTTTACATATCCTCTATCTATACTTTGTTGAACCACTTTTTCTAATACTTCATCTGTTGATGTAACTTGTGGTGCTACTATAGGTTGTACACCCCAAACAAGAGTTAGATTTCGGCACACTTCCTCTGAAGAAGTCATAGCTATGATTGGTACACCTGGTCGGTATTTAGCGATCATTTTCGCTGTATTTCCACTTTCAGTTGGTGCTAAAATAGCAGAAACTTGAAGGTTAAGAGATGTATGAACGACAGCTTGGCTAATCGCTTCAGTCATGTTAGCGCCTTTTTCTTTGCTTCTTTCATTGACAATACGTTTATGGTCTAAAGTTTGTTCAATGCGGCTGGCAATTTTATCCATTGTTTGGACCGATTCTAATGGATAAAGTCCTGCAGCAGTCTCACCGGAAAGCATGATTGCATCAGTACCATCAAGAATAGCATTTGCAACATCACTTGCTTCTGCACGAGTTGGACGAGGATTACGTTGCATGGAGTCCAACATTTGGGTAGCTGTTATTACTGGTTTTCCTGCTCTATTACATTTATGAATTAGATTTTTTTGCACGATTGGAACTTCTTCGGCTGGAATTTCTACACCCAGATCTCCACGTGCCACCATTAACCCATCAGATACTTGGATAATTCCATCAATGTTATCTACGCCTTCTTGGTTTTCGATTTTCGGAATGATATGAATATGAGATCCACCATTTTTTTCGAGTAATTCACGTATTTCCATTACATCTGAAGGACGTCTTACAAAAGAAGCTGCGATAAAATCTACTTTTTGTTCAATACCAAATAATATATCTTGAGCATCTTTTTCTGTAATTCCTGGAAGTTGAACTGAAACTCCTGGTACATTTACACCTTTTTTGTTTTTTAATACGCCTGCATTTTCAACTGTTGTATGAATAATTCCAGCTTGTTGATCAATACCTGTTACATGTAATTCGACTAAGCCGTCATCAAGTAAGATAACTGAACCGACTTGAACATCTTCGATCAATCTTTCATAAGTAATGGAAAATACTTTACTATTACCCAGAACTTCTTTCATAGAGATATCAATAGTTTGACCTGTTACAAGTTCGATTGCTCCATTTTCCATATTATGAGTTCTTATCTCAGGTCCTTTTGTATCAAGTAAGATAGATACAACTTTCCCTGTCTTTTTAGCTGCTTCACGGATTGCTTGAATACGAACTGCATGTTCTTCATGACTACCATGAGAGAAGTTCAATCGAGCAACATTCATACCTGCTTCTATTAATGAAACTAATGTTTCTTGTGATTCACTTGCTGGTCCAATAGTACAGACTATTTTCGTTTTTCTCATTGTTTACCACTCCAATTTATTAGATAGACAATTCTTTAGATAGTGTATACATAGATAGTTCATCTTTCCGTTCTTTATTAAATGCATCTTTCAACTCATAGTCTACCACCTCATGATTGCGAATGCCAATCGCTACTCCTCCACGGTTTTCCATCAAAACTTCTACCGCTTTTGCACCAAGTTGACTAGCAAGTACGCGATCTCTAGCAGTTGGGGATCCTCCTCGTTGGATATGACCTAAGACAGATACACGAGTTTCGATGTCCGCTTTTTCTTTTATAACTTTAGCTAAGTCTCCACCAGACATTACACCTTCAGCTACAATAATAATACTATGTTTTTTTCCACGTTCATGACCTTGTTTTAAACGTTGTACTAAACCTTCAATATCTGTAGTAACTTCTGGAATTACAATTGTTTCAGCTCCACCAGCTAATCCTGCCCATAAAGCTAAGTCTCCAGCATCACGACCCATTACTTCAATGATAAATGTTCTTTCATGTGAAGTAGCTGTATCACGAATTTTATCGATACATTCTATGACTGTATTTAAAGCTGTATCAAACCCGATTGTATAATCTGTACCAGGTATATCATTATCAATAGTTCCAGGTACGCCAATACACGGGAATCCTTTTTCTGATAATGCCAAAGCTCCTCTATAAGAACCATCTCCACCTATGACAACAAGACCTTCAATTCCGTGTTCTTTTAATTGCCCAATTGCTTTTTCTTGCACTTGATCTGTCTTGAATTCTGGGCATCTGGCTGAATAAAGCATTGTTCCGCCTCTTTGAATAATATCTCCAACATCACCAACATCTAAATTTTTTATTTTCCCTTCGACTAAACCTTGATATCCATGATATATACCCGCAACTTCAATTCCATGATAAAGTGCCTTTCTCACAACTGCTCGAACTGCAGCGTTCATACCAGGAGAATCTCCGCCACTCGTTAATACACCTATTTTTTTCATTTGTCTCAACCTCCTGTTCTTCTTATAGGAAAAATTGATTTTCCCATAACAAATAACGTATAAAGTGATGAACATATAAGTAAATATTGCTCATTTCCTTTGAATTATGACTAAACCTTATTATATATCAGTATTTATTATTAGAAGTTTTATGTATAACTTCCAACATGCTAATTTCTCCAAAAGAAATAAGAGGCTGGTTCAAACGATTATAGTATTCGTTTAAAGCAGCCTTTTATATAAATATACCATTATTTTAATTTGTCAGACGTCTATATTGAAATCTTTATTCAGAAAAGACTCCGATTTTTCTAAATTTATCGTAACGTTGTTCGATTAATTCCTCTTCGGATAAGCTCTTTAACTCATTTAAAGAATTTAATAAAACATCTTTTAAGAATTCAGCTTGTTTATGAACATTTTTGTGGGCTCCGCCTAACACTTCTGGAATAATTTCTTCTATTATTTCTGCTTCCTTTAAATTCGGTGCTGTAATTCGCATAGCTTCTGCAGCCTTTTGTGCAAGTGCTGCATTCTTCCAAAGGATGGAAGCAGCTCCCTCTGGTGAAATTACAGAATAAGTAGAGTTTTCTAGCATGTGAACATGATTCGCTACACCCAAAGCTAATGCACCACCGCTACCCCCTTCGCCAATTACAACACTAATAATCGGCACTTTTAAACCTGCCATTTCTAACAAGTTTCTAGCGATTGCTTCACTTTGTCCTCTTTCTTCTGCCGCTTTACCAGGATAAGCTCCCTTTGTATCGATAAAGCAAATTATAGGACGACTAAATTTCTCTGCTTGCTTCATTAGACGTAAAGCTTTTCGATACCCTTCAGGATGTGGCATACCAAAATTCCGACGAATATTTTCCTTTGTGTCTTTCCCACGTTGATGACCGATAATTGTAATTGGCATTCCTTCAAAAGAAGCAATCCCTCCTACAATTGCTGCATCATCACCAAAGTTACGATCGCCATGTAGTTCGATAAAATCATTAAAAAGTTCCTTAATATAGTCGAGAGTAGATGGTCGTTCAGGATGACGCGCAATTTGAACTCGATCCCACGGTTTTAAATGGTGATAAATATCTTTTTCAAGATTTATAAAACGTTGCTCTAACTGTTCAATCTCTTTTGATAAATCCACATCTGCATTCGATGTAAATTCTTTTAACTCTGTAATCTTTGAACGTAATTGAACTAGCGGCTCTTCAAAAGGTAATGTTTTGACCAATTAAATTGCCTCCTTTACATGCAATTTTACAATTGTACTAACAGTTTTTCGCATTTCATGTCGTGGTACAACTGCATCTAACTGACCATGTTCTAATAAAAACTCAGCTGTTTGAAAATCATTTGGTAGTTTTTCTCGTACAGTTTGTTCAATGACACGTCTACCAGCAAAACCGATTAATGCTTGTGGTTCTGCTAGGTTGATATCACCAAGTGAAGCAAAACTTGCGGAAACTCCCCCCGTTGTTGGATGAGTCATAATAGAAATAAATAAGTTCCCTTTTGCGCCATGACGTTCTAATGCCACACTAGTTTTGGCCATTTGCATAAGGGAAATCACACCCTCTTGCATTCTTGCTCCACCACTTGCAGTGAAAATAATAAATGGAACCGAAAGTTCTGTTGCTTTTTCTATTGCTCTAGTAATCTTTTCACCAACTACTGACCCCATAGACCCCATACGGAAAAATGAATCCATTACAGCAACAACAACTTGTTGTCCATCTAATTTTCCAATTCCAGTTAAAACCGCTTCATTTAAACTAGTTTTTTTCATATCTGAATTTACTTTTTCAATATATCCTGGGAAATTTAGTGGATTTACTGTTTGTAAATGATCATCTAATGATTGAAATGAACCTTCATCCAAAAAATCATCAATTCGTTCTTTTGCCGTCATTTTATGATGATATTGACAGTTCGGACAAACCTTTTTGTTTTTTTGTAGATCTTTGGTTAACATCACATGATTACATTCTGGACATTTTGTCATGATTCCTTCTGGAATATCATGATTTTCTCTTGTAATCGTAATACTCTTATTAGGTTTATTTTTTTTAAATAAATCTCGAATACTCATAATCACTCTCGCTCCTTATGTAAAAGTGTTGTCCAATCTTCAAAAGCCTGAATTGCTTTATTTGTATGGCCAAGCATCAGTTCACTGATGAATGTTTTTAAAACTGGCTGTTCTTCTTCTGTTGACATACCACTATAAGGTTCCTTACCATATTGTTTTAAAAGTATCCAAATCTTCAGTACAAGTCGATTATTTGATGTAATAACAATTTCTCTCATCAAGTCTTCTCGTACAATACGCCCTTCTATAATCACGTTTTTTAACAAACTTTCCCACACAGGAAGATTTCGAAGCATCTCGTCTTCAGTTACGATACGGATTGCATCTCGTTCTAAAATTTTCCTTGTTTTGTGAACATTTCTTAAAGTCTTTTCCTCTTGTAATATAAATGTCGATAACACTTCTACTAATTGATGATTACGAAAATCCGCAACAAAGGTCCCCCCACCTCTGCGGGTTTCGATCAAGCCTAATAATTCAAGGCTACGTAGTGCTTCTCTAATAGATGATCTTCCAACATTCAAACGCTCTGCTAAAACTCTTTCAGATGGAATTTTACCTCCTGGAGGAATATTCTCATCATGAATAATTTCACGCAATTCACGTACTATTTGTAAAAACATTTTAGAAGCAGGCTTATCTACGCTCATTATTAGTCTCCCCATTATTTAAGTATTATTAAAGTGGTCTGACCACTTTTGAACAATATAATCATACAAAAATTGCTAACACAAGTAAAGCGCAAAACAAAAAAACTGTGCGATAGTCGCACAGTTTAGACAAATTCCCTATTTTTTCATATTCATTTTATGGTGATATAGGCTTACATTTTTTTAATATTATTTGTGGATATCCTTTTCTTATCTCAAGAACTCCTTCTACATATAATATTTGTTCTTCTTTAATCCATTCTAGTAATTTTAAATATTCTTTTGGAAAAATAGTAATCGAAATACTTCCTGTTTCATCTTCCACTTCTACAAAGCCCATTAATTCGCCCTTTTTTGTCCTTATTTGTTTAATAGCTACAATAAGGCCAACGATTTTAACATACTCTCGATTATTCATATGCCGTACTTCATCAGCCGTATTAGAATGAATATGTTGTTCTCTTTTTACTTTTTGGACTGGGTGTATAGATATATATAAACCAAGTACATCCTTTTCAAATTGCAATTTTATTTTCTCTGGTATTGGGCTAGCTTCAGCGTACTTAGGTTTACCAAAGAAAAATGATTCATCATCTAAAAGTTGTTCCTCTTCATCAGGTCGATATAACTCAGCATGTCTTACAGCCGCATCAATAGTTGCTAAGAGTACTGCACGATCTTTTCCAAATTCATCTAGTGCACCTGCTTTAACTAAGGGCTCAATTGTTTTCCGAGTAAAATGTATGGCTGTCAAATCAATCGCCATATCAAATATATCGCGCCACTTTTTATGCCCAGCAGCTTTTCTAATTTCCATAACTTTGTTTATAAAGGTATGAGGAACACCCTTAATCGCTGACAAAGCTAGACGAATTGCACCATTTTGTACACGGAAGGATCCTCCACTCTCATTGATAGATGGACCTAGTATCACAATTCCTTTTTGCTTTGCCTCGTTCAGTATTTTATTGAATTTTTCACGATTTCCCATCGAAGAGCTTAACATTGCAGCATAAAAATAAGCTGGAAAATGAGCTTTTAAGTACGCCATTTGATAAGAAATCATACTATATGCAACTGCATGGCTTTTAGGAAAACCGTAATTTGCAAAACGAACGATTAAGTTATAGACTTCCTCTGCTATTTTCTCAGAAAACCCATTGGCTTTAGAATTCTCTACAAAATGAGCTCTTTCACTATCAAGTACTTCCTTTTTCTTTTTACTTACGGCTCTACGAAGAATATCTGCTTCTCCCATTGTAAACCCTGCCATACGTGAAGCAATAAGCATAATTTGCTCTTGGTAAACAATAACACCGTACGTTTCTCTTAAAATAGGTTCTAGTACAGGATGAGGCATATTAACTTGTTCGTATCCATGCTTTCGTCTGCTATATACGGGTATAAAATCCATTGGGCCTGGACGATATAGTGCATTTACAGCAACGATATCTTGAAATGAAGTTGGTTGAATTTCACGTAAAGCTTGTCTCATTCCGTCCGATTCTAATTGAAAGACTCCTGTCGTATCACCATTTTGCAGTAGTTCAAAAGTTTTTTGGTCAAACATAGAGATTTTGTCGAATCGCAAATATCTTTGTTGATCATAGTAAATCATTGAACGGATTCTTTCTAATATAGTTAAATTACGTAAACCTAAAAAATCCATCTTTAATAGACCTACTGATTCAACTTCTTGCATTGGCCATTGTGTTAAGTATAGACCTTCACTACCTTTTTCAATTGGCGCTATATTAACGATTGGCTCAGGACATAAAACAACCCCTGCCGCATGTGTTGATGCATTACGTGGCAATCCTTCTAAATTCAGAGCTACTTGCATCCACTTTTGGCGAATTTCACTTGAGTTCACGTATTTTCTCAAAGAATCAGATTGTTGCAATGCTTCTTTTAATGTTATACCTGTTTTTCCAGGTATAAGAGAAGAGATTTGTGTCAATTCTTCATTGCTAAATCCAAAAACTCTTGCAACGTCACGAGCGACAGCCTTAGCTGATAATGTGCCAAATGTGATAATTTGAGATGTATAGTTAGTACCATATTTCTCTGCTACATACTGGATGACTTCTTGTCTCCGATAATCTGCAAAATCCACATCTATATCCGGTAATGTGATTCGTTCTGGATTTAAAAACCGTTCGAATAATAGACCGTATTTTAAAGGATCTACATCTGTTATTCGCAAACTATAAGCGACTAAAGAACTTGCTGAAGATCCCCGTCCAGGTCCTGTTAAGATATTCTTACTTCTTGCAAATTGAATGTAATCTGCGACGATCAAAAAATAATCCGCATATCCCATTTTTATAATGATATCTAATTCATAAGATAATCTGTCATAATATTCTTTTCCCGCATCAGGTACACGCTCTTGTAAACCTACTAAGCAATTTTCTCTTAATATCCCCTCGGCTGTCTTACCATCGGGAACTGGAAACTTCGGCATATAAAAATGGTTATATTCAATATCCATTTTACATGACATAAGCATTTCTTCTAATGTTTGTAGCCACTCTGGATGGTCTTCAAACCAATCGTAAAAATTGTCCCCAGTAGGTAAAAATTGCTTACGTTCTCGGGATGTAAGTTGTTCTTGATCAGCCATTTTGGCACCTGTTGAGATAGCCTTTGCCACTTCAAATGTAAATGCATCTTCTTCTTTTATAAACGTACTTAAATGGGTTGCACATACTTGAAGTCCATTCATTTTACAGTAAGAAATTATATTTTCTTCTGTTGGATATTTGATACCATTCGGTCGATCAATTCCTATATATAAATATTCTTTCTCAAAAATCTCGATAAGTTTCTCGACAGCGCCATAAGGTTGTTCTTGTTGCCACAAATCATTTGTAATCGGAACTAATGCTATACAACCTCTGTGATAGCCTTCTAACCATCGTAATGGTAATGTTTCATTTTCCCTTAAAGAAGTAGAAGAAGTTATCTTTAGTAGATTCTGATACCCAGTAATATTCTGTGCATATAACACAATAGGTCGAATATCTTCAGTAGAAAACTCAACTCGAACTGTTAAGCCAATTACCGGATGAATAGACGTTTCTTTTAGAGCACGCCAAAAAGGCAACAGCCCATATAATTTGGAATTAGTAATGGCTGCAGCCTTAGCATTTTCTTGTTGAAGGAAGGAAATGAGCTCACTTGTGCGAATTGTACTTTTTAACATGTCCGCAGCTGTAACTATTTGGGAGTAAACAGGTTGCAACTTCATCTCTTCCTTTCCGTTTTAAGCTTCTTTACATAGCATTTGTAATTTGCTAATGATTTCATCCGCCTCTGCCCATTTAAAAATTTTAGCCCCTGAAGCCATCGGATGACCTCCACCACGATATTGTTTTGCTAAATTATTTATAATTGGTCCTTTTGAGCGTAAGCGAACACGAATCTGATCCTCTTCTTCTACAAACATAACCCAAGCTTTAATACCTTTGACATCTCCCAGAGAACCTACTAAAGCTGAAGTATCACTTGCAGTTACCCCAAATTCTTTTAAAGTACTAATAGGTAACTTAATGTAGGCTGCTCCGTTTTCATCTATTGTAAAGTTTTGATAAATATAGCCTTGTAAATGTAATAATGATCGGTCTAGCTCATACATACTATTGAATAATTCTGTACGATCAAAATCATATTGAATAAGCTCACCCACTACATTAAATGTCTTTTCTGTTGTACTTGGATAGATAAAACGTCCTGTATCACCTACAATACCTGCAAATAACAGACGTGCTCCTTTCTTATCCATTTTCCAACCATCAACTTCTTGACCTTCTTTAAATAATTCATAAATCATTTCACTGCATGAACTTGCAGATGTATTCACCCATAACAAATCTCCATAAGCATCATCATTTGGATGGTGGTCTATTTTAATGAGAAATTTACCAGTGTTGTAACGTTGGTCATCCACTCGATCAGTATTAGCAGTATCTGTACAAATGACTAGTGCATTACGGTATACATCATCTGCTATTACTTCAGGCTTACCTAGATAATCGAATGCTAAATCATGTTCACCAACAGCATATACCTTTTTTTCTGGGTAAGTAGTTTGTAAAATTGCTTGTAATCCAAGTTGTGATCCGTACGCATCGGGATCTGGATGTACATGTCGATGTACAATAATGGTATCATACGATTTAATCGTTTCAATAATTTCTTTTTTCAAGAAAAATACCTCCTACAAATATATAATCTCTAAAAGGTTACCTCCTTACTTTCTACTATCTTTTTTAAGTTATTATCGTTAAAATAAAGACAGATTTGCTATTTAGGAGGAACACCATGAGTAATATCTTAAATATTATTTTAGCATTATTAATCATTATTACATTTGTGTTTTACTTATATTTTAAAACAAAACAATTCCGCACAAACTTACCTATTCGTAAAAAATGGTATGCAAATAGAGCAGGCATTGCACTTGGTATGCTATTAATCCTATTTGGGATAAACCAAATTATTATATATCATACGATTCTTACATATGTAGTTTGTGCTATTTTGATTTTATTTGGCTTATACGCAACAGTTAATTATAACAAACGTGTACGCCATTATGCTCAATATATTGCGGAAGAAGAGGAATTGAACAAAAAGTGATGCACTTATTTGTGCATCACTTTTTGTATATTTGTAAAAATAGATTAACGTTCTAGTATTTGGAATGTAGCCATTGCTTTACCTACTAACATCTCTTCACTAAACACTTCAAAATCCATCTTAGCAAATTTACGACTCATATCAAGTATTCTTGGTTTTACAATTACCATTGTTTCCATTTGAATTGGTTTGATAAAGTAAATAGACATATTCTCTAATACGCTTTCTCCACGTTTTACTTTTTTCAATGTAATAGAACCAGACTCAACAATTAACGTCGTAAATGCCCCATAAGAAATAGCACCAAATTGATTTGTCATTTGTGGTGTTACTGAGAATTTCACAATATTATCTTCTTCTGAAGAATTGATCATGATTTCATTTTTCACTAAATCATCAATCGTTTCTCCATGTTGCGGTTGTCTTTGTGCCATTTGCAAAGCCTTTAATACGTCTTGACGACTAACAACTCCTTGCAATATTCCATGTTCATCAGCAACAGGTAAAAGGTCAATACCTTCCCAAATCATTCGATGTCCTGCGGTAGCAACACTTGTTTTCATCGTTACAGTAATTGGATTACGAGTCATCAAACGGTCAATTTGGTCATCTTCTTGTTTACCTATCAAATCTCTAGATGTTACAATCCCAACAATTTTACCATGCTTATCAACGACAGGATAACCACCATGATTCGTTTCAGAATTAAGGAGATTATAGTCTTTTACAGTGTCTGTCGTTTTTAAATAAGATGTGTGCGTGATAGGTACAACAATATCTTCAATTAATAAGATTTCTTTTTTTATCAATTGGTCATAAATAGCACGGTTAATCATTGTTGCAACAGTAAACGTATCATAACTTGTTGAAATAATAGGAAGCTCTAACTGGTCTGCTAATTTTTTTATTTCCTCGTTAGTATCAAAACCACCCGTAATAAGTACAGCTGCACCTGCTTTTAGCGCATACTCATGTGAGCGATCACGATTTCCGACAATCAATAGACTACCTGCATCTGTATAGCGCATCATATCTTCTAATTTCATCGCACCAATAACAAATTTTGTTAACGTTTTATGCAGACCATTTTTGCCACCTAGTACTTGCCCCTCAACAATATTAACAATCTCTGCAAATGTTAGCCTTTCAATATTCTCTTTTTTCTTCTTTTCAATACGAATCGTACCGACACGTTCAATCGTACTAACTAGTCTTCTCGTTTCAGCCTCTTTAATCGCACGATAAGCTGTCCCTTCACTTACTGACATTTCTTTAGCAATTTGTCGAACTGAAATTTTGTCTCCGACTGGTAAGGATTCAATATATTGAAGTATCTTTTCATGTTTTGTAGCCAAAAAATCACCTATTTTCTAACATCATTCTTGGCTTAAGTGTAACATATCTCGCTCATTTTCTTTAGTAATTTAGCATTAGAAGTCGATTTTATTGTATATATTTCAATTAAATGTCAAATTCATCTCCTGATTTCATCACACGAACACTTGTAAATGAAACCATTTTGGCAAATTCTTGAGGATCCTGCTCAATAACAGGGAATGTATTGTAATGGATTGGTATTACTTCTTTTGGTTTTAAAAACTCAACAGCCCTAGCTGCATCTTCTGGTCCCATAGTAAAATTATCCCCAATTGGTAAAAATGCAACATCAATCGGATGGATATCACCGAGTAATTTCATATCTGAGAATAATGCTGTATCACCTGCATGATAAATTACTTTCCCTTCTATAAATAATAAAATACCTGCAGGCATACCAGTGTAAATTATTTGTTGGTCGTTCGTGATATATGAAGACCCATGAAAGGCTTGAGTCAGTTTTACTTTACCAAAGTCAAATTGATGTGCTCCCCCTATATGCATAGGATGTGTTTTGATACCTTGCCAAGAGAGATATTCAGCAAGTTCATTTGGAGCAACAACCAAAGCTCCTGACTGCTTTGCAATTTCAACAGTATCACCTACATGATCGTTATGACCGTGCGTTAACAAAATTACATCTGAGTGCTCTTCTTTCACGGATAAATCTGTAAGACGATTACCTGTAATAAAAGGATCTATTAAAATGGTATAACCTTTCGTTTTAATCTTTACTATGGAATGACCATGATAAGAAATTTGCATTTAGAATCATCCTTTCAATATTTTGTATCATTGACTTCTATTCGTTATAGGTACTTATTTTCCTCTTTTTTTGGTAAACTATAATTGCGAAGAGTTACTTAAACTAAAATGTACTTATATCATTATTTCAAGAGCTCTAACAATTCTAAGGAGGATTCTTATGAACAAGGTTCAATTGATTCAAAAGTATTTACAAGAAAAAAATATCGATGCAGCATTTATCACAACACCTGATAATGTTTTCTATCTTTCAGGCTTTAAAAGTGATCCTCATGAGCGTCTTCTTGGCGTAATGGTATTTAAAGATGCTGAACCATTTATGATTTGTCCTAAAATGGAAGTTCCTGATGCGAAGGCTTCAGGATGGGCATATGAAGCTGTAGGTCATGACGATACAGATAACGCATGGGATATCTTCCATAACACTGCTGAAACTCGTAAAGTTACATTAAATACAATTGCGATTGAAAAAACACATGTAACAGTTGAGCGTTTAGAAGCTTTACAAACTGTCTACCCAACATCTACATTTGTTGGCATTGACGAACAACTTATTAATATGCGTTTAGTTAAATCAGAAGACGAGTTAGAAAAACTACGTGAAGCTGCTAAATTAGCTGATTATGCAATTGAAGTAGGTTGTAACGAATTAGCGGAAGGTAAAACTGAAATTGAAGTTCTATCTGCAATAGAATCTGCTATGAAAGAAAAAGGCGTTTATATGTCATTTGACACTATGGTCCTTACTGGATTAAATGCCGCTTCTCCTCACGGAACTCCAGGTACCCAAAAAATTCAAAAAGGTGATTTAGTCTTATTTGATCTTGGTGTTGTTTATAAAGGATACTGCTCAGATATTACTCGTACAGTAGCATTTGGTGAACCTTCTGAAGCACAAAAAGCGGTTTATGAAGCTGTCAAAAATGCAAACGAGTCTGCAATTGCTGCAGTAAAACCAGGAGTAAGAGCAATGGATTTAGATAAAATCGCTCGCGATGTCATCACTGAAGCTGGTTACGGTGAATACTTCACTCACCGTCTTGGTCACGGTTTAGGAATTTCAGTGCACGAATTCCCATCAGTACATGGTGCAAACGAAGTTGCTATGAAAGAAGGTATGGTCTTCACTATTGAGCCAGGTATCTATAAAGGTGATACAGCAGGTGTTCGAATTGAAGATGATGTATATGTAACTGCTAATGGTGTTGAGGTTTTAACAAGTTTCCCTAAAGAACTACAAATTATTCAACCTAAATAATTTGTATCATTAAAATTCAATACGTTATGAATATTAAAAGCGCCGGATAAAATCTCTATCGAAATCTTATCCGGCGCTTTATATATGCTTTGAATCTATTAATTTTTTTCAGTCATAATTTATAATAACGAATCAGCAGGAACATATGGATAATTTAAAGCTTCTGCAACTGCTTTAAATGTAACATTACCCTCTAAAGTGTTAATACCTTTTTTCAATGCCTCGTTTGTTAAGCAAGCCCGTCTATAGCCCTTATTGGCAATTTCTAAGGCATAAGGAACAGTGTTATTTGTAAGTGCGATTGTTGAAGTTCTTGGAACAGCACCAGGCATATTCGCTACTGCATAATGAACAACACCATGTTTTATATATGTTGGATTATCATGCGTAGTTATGCGGTCAGATGTCTCAAAAATACCACCTTGGTCAATCGCAATATCGACAACTACAGAACCTGGAGACATAGATTTTATCATTTCTTCTGTTACTAATTTTGGTGCTTTTGCTCCCGGAATGAGTACAGCACCAATAACTAAATCAGAATTTTTTACAGATTCAGCGATATTGTATGGGTTAGACATTAATGTTTGGACATCATTGCCAAATTGGTCATCTAATTGACGCAATCTCTCTGGACTTAAATCTATAATCGTTACTTCAGCGCCCATACCAATTGCAACTTTTGCAGCATTAGCTCCTGCCATACCCCCACCAATAATTGTTACTTTTGCACGCGGCACCCCTGACACGCCACCAAGTAAAATACCTTTACCGCCTTCTTGCTTCTCTAAATATTGAGCACCAATTTGTGTGGCCATTCTTCCTGCCACTTCACTCATAGGAGTCAATAATGGTAAAGTACGATTTGGTAATTGTACAGTTTCATATGCAATTGCAACTACTTTTTTATCTAGCAGAGCTTGAGTTAGTTCAGGCTCAGGCGCTAAATGTAAATAAGTGAAAAGAATTTGACCTTCAAAAAAATAATCGTATTCTGAAGTAATCGGTTCTTTCACCTTCATAACCATTTCTTGCTTCCAAGCTTCACTTGCTGTAGAGACTATTTTTGCCCCTGCTAGTTTGTAATCTTCATCTGTAAAGCCAGAACCTAGACCGGCACCTGTTTCAATAAATACCTCGTGTCCAAACATTGCTAAGTTCACCACACCAGCGGGCGTCATTGCCACACGGTTTTCGTTGTTTTTAATCTCCTTTGGAACACCAATTTTCATACCCATCCTCCTCAAGTGTAAAAAAGTAATTGATTGTTTTTTATGTATAATCTTGTGACAACATAAAAACAAGTTCATTGTATCAGATTTCAAAATCAATTTGTTAATAATTTAGAAAATTTCTTTTTTTAGGATAACACTATGAACATATTGGAAATTATAAATCTCTTAAATCCTTCATAACCCCTCTGTTTTCATAGCATTATAAGATATTACGAATTTTCGAACTTGGAAAATGAGGAAGTATTTATTAAACAAAAATGTTATAATGGATTTATATAAAGGAGGAATTTATTATGGCATTAACTTATAATAATATTGTTGTTGCAGTAGATGGCTCAAAAGAAGCGGAATATGCATTTAAGAAAGCAATTGCCGTAGCAAATCGTAACAAATCAACTCTTAACTTAGTTAATATTATTGACACTCGTTCATTTGCCGCTATTGAAGCTTATGATCGTTCCATCCAAGAACGTGCACAAGAGTTCGCTGAAGAATTGCTAGAAGGCTACAAAAAAGAAGCAGAAGCTGCAGGCGTTAAAAATGTAAACGTATTAATTGAATACGGATCACCTAAAACAATTATTACAAGAGAAGTGTCTAAAAAAGTAGAAGCAGATTTAATCATCTGTGGTGCTACTGGACTTAATGCTGTAGAAAGATTCTTAATCGGTAGTGTTTCTGAAAGTATTGTACGTTCTGCTAAATGCGATGTGCTTGTTGTTCGTACAGATTCAGTTATTGAAGAAAAATAAGTTTGATAACCCACTTCATAATTGGAGTGGGTTTTCTTTACATTTTATATTTCGAACATAATAAAAGCTTACAGATCATGTTACATTGTCTGTAAGCTTTTATTATGTCGGTATTTAACAATAAACGGAAACATTCTTCTGTTAAAATTTCTTTTGTTCTTTTTTCCATTTTCTAACTTTTGCAAAGAAAAGTTCTAATGCTTTTATGTTTTTCATATTAGGAACTTTTGCAAGCAATACTTCTTTTACTGCTTCACCTGTATCATTTTTCTTTTGCAATATAAATAAGCTTTTTGCATGTGCTTTGTTTGAAAATAGCTCTTCAGGTAATTGTACGACTGCTTGTATCCAAGCTTTTGAAGTGATTAATTTGTTTAAAATAGAAGATTGTTCAGACTCAAATATATGGTCTGGTACTAAAAAGAAAAGGTAACCGCCATCTTTTACATATTTTAATGATTGTTCAATAAATAAATGATGAGCATATGTCATCCCTTCAGATGATTTGACCTCATATTGCTTTGCAACTTCATCATTCGGATAATATCCAACCGGCAAATCACAAATTACGGCATCAACTGGATCAATCAATAAATTTTCTAATGCATCTTGGCAATACAAAGAAATAGGTTGCTTTTCTAATTCGCCTGATGCAGCTGCAAGTTGAATTAACAAGTCATCAATTTCTACGCCGGTTCCTTCAATTTTATCTCCTACTAAATTCATAACTGTTAATAATAAATTCCCTGTACCAATTGCTGGGTCTAGCACAGTAATTTTCTCATCAGATTTGAATTCCTTTTCGTAAAATTGTTCAACAAAATAGCCTAATAATAGCCCAAGTGAATCTGGCGTCATTTGGTGATTAGGCTGTGCACTTTTACGCATTCCCTTTAAAATTGCCAACTGGATGGCCTTACGAATTTCCTCTTTAGAAAGTTCGTTAATACTAGGTTTTCTATCTCCATCTAACCATGTATTTAATGTTTCAAGAACACCTTCTAAGTAAGTAATATTATGTTCTTTTGCCACTTCTTCTGAATATTCATCGATAAAAGAAAATAATTTTTCAATAGTTTCCATTTTTTTCTCCCTCAAAACTGAAACCCACTCAATCCTACTCGAGTGGGTTTCATATTATTTCCTGACATCAAGTTAACTTATTTAGTAAGTGATTTAACAGCAGCTAATGCGCTATCATAATCCGGATGGTTTGTACCTTCAGATACATACTCAACATAAGAAACTTTGCCATCTTTATCAATAACAAAGACAGAACGAGCAAGTAAACGTAATTCTTTCATATGGACACCGTATGCATCTCCAAATGATAAGTCACGATGATCTGATAAAGTGTGGACGTTTTCGATGCCATTTGCACCGCACCAACGTTTTTGCGCAAAAGGAAGATCACATGAAATTGTTAAGATTACAACATCTTCTCCTAATGCAGTAGCTTCCTCATTAAAACGACGTGTTTGTGCATCACATACACCTGTGTCTAATGATGGAACAACACTAATTAAAATAGTTTTACCTTCAAAATCAGATAAATGTTTTTCTGTTAAGTCTGTAGATAATACAGTAAAATCAGGTGCTTTGTCACCTACTTTAATTTCTGGTCCGACTAATGTTACTGGGTTGTTAATAAATGTTACTTGTACCATTTCAACGCCTCCTCTAAACAATATTACTTGAATCCTTCTCGCCCTTGCAACTTTCACGCCTTATGTTTGTTTTGAATTGTATTTTCTGATTAATTTTCTTAAAATTCCGTTTCTTTTTGTTCCTGTTTAATTTCTACCGCGATTTCTTTTTCTCTTTCCTCAAATGTATTTTCATGCACAACTATTGTATCTGCAATATAGTCATGAATTGCCTTATTACATGGGGTGAACGCAACAATTATATAAAGAATTTTAACTGTAACCGATATAATTCGACCAATACATTCACGGAAGAGCACAGTTCCCCAAGTTAAAGGCTTTTGGTTTTCAGAAACAACTCGAATACCAAGCGCCATTTTCCCTATAGTCTGTCCCCAGAGTTTCGTCATTAAAACAAAATAGATATAAAATATAAAACTAGTAACTGATCCATAAAGGGAAAGATGAAGAATTTCTAAATCCTCCCAACCGATTAACAAAAATAAAGGTTTTACTAATATTGACGTTAGAGAAGAGATAACGATTAAATCAATCAAATATGCCCAAAATCTAGTCCAAAATCCTGCTGTCTTCAATCGGTAATCTTTTACTTTTTTTATTTGCATTGGTTCTGGGCTTAGTGCTCTAACATTAACTGTTTCTGCCATCTTTCTAGCCCTCCTTATTCTTCACCATACAAATACATCATACGAGGTGCACTATTTTTGGTTAACAATTTGGTTATAGCCTCTTTTTCGGCTGAACTACCAACTAATGTATTTACCTTAGAAGATAAAAGTGATGACCAGTCACCTTGCTCTTTATATTCATAAACTTCTGCCCCTTCAAGATCATTGTCTTTCAAAAGAGCTTGAAGCGCGTCTTCGCTATACCCTAGTTTATCGACCAGTCCCGCATCCACAGCTTGTGAGCCATTCATAATGCGACCATCCGCAATTTCTCTTACTTCTTTTTTAGACATGCCACGTCCATCAGCTACCACATTAACAAATCGTTCATACGAATCATTCACCATGTCTTGCAATAATTTACGTTCTGCTGCAGTCATTTCTCTTGAACCATTTAAAATATCTTTATACGGTCCAGTTTTGATAGTATTAAATTCAATACCATATTTTTTAGCTAGTTTACTATAATCCATTCCTTGCATGATTACACCAATAGATCCTGTAATTGTTTCTTCATCAGCAAATATTTGATCTGCAGGGGCAGAAATGTAGTATCCTCCAGAAGCGGCCATAGATCCCATCGAAACATATATAGGTATATTCCGTTCCTTTTTTATTTGCTCTAGTTTTTCATAAATTTGTTTTGATTCGTTCGTACCTCCACCAGGAGAATTGACTTTCAAAAGTACACCTTTTACATTAGAGTCATCTAAAATTTCATCTAACTGCTTTATGAAAAATTGGTGATTGTACGTTTCGGAATTAAATAAAGAAGTCGTTTCTCCAGTATCCTGAATAGTCCCGTTTACTGTTAAAACGGCTACCTTTTTCCCCATATCTCCTTGTTTTATAACCTTTGTATTATATGTAGCATCCATATTAAACGCAGAATTAATCTCTTTCTTAATATCTGATTTAACAAATGACCAAAATATTGTTGTAAATGTAGAAACGACTATTAATATTGCTGCGATTGCCAAAGCAATCCATCGTTTTGCTGTCATTAATCTTCCTCCTTTTTGTTCCATTTATTTATACGATTAAGATTTCAAAACGTTTCATGCTTTTCATGAATTCTGTGTGATTTTTTCACTTCTACTATAGTAGAAATTGAAAAAATCATTAAAGCTAACCATATAAATGAAAATGAAACTAACTCAGTTCCTCCAAATGATTCATGATAAACGACAACACCTAAGATTAACGTCATTGTCGGTGAAATATATTGTATAAAGCCCACTAAGTATAAAGGAATATTTTGAGCCCCTGTTGCAAATAAAATAAGAGGGATAGCCGTCACAATTCCAGTGCCAATTAAAAACAAATTCGTCTTTAAATCGACATGTAAAAACGACATATTTCCCTGGAAATAAAGATAAATATAATACATTAACGCAACAGGCAATATAAACATCGTTTCAATGACTAAGCCCCGAGTTGCATCTAAAACAATTTGTTTTTTCAATAAACCGTATATACCAAAACTCAATGCTAATCCAATAGCAACCCAAGGGATTTGTCCATATGAAACAAATAAGATTAGAACTCCAATTATTGCAAACAAAAACGCAACAATTTGATATTTTGATAATCTTTCTTTTAAGAAAATAATACCTAAAAGAATCGAAATTATAGGATTCATATAATATCCTAAACTTGTTTGTACTATATGGTTATGGTTCACTGTCCAAATATAGATAAACCAGTTAATCGAAACTAAATAGGCAGCAATAAAGAGTAACCAAAACGATCTCTGATTATGCCATAATGCTTTAAAATCTGATACTAATACTTTTCGTTGCTTCAATAACACTACAAATATTAACGTTAAAACAAATGACCAAATTACTCTGCTTGCTAAAATTTCTTCACTAGAAACATGTTCAATCACTTTCCAATAAATAGGGAAAAGACCCCATAAAAAATATGCTCCTATTGATGCAAGTATTCCTTTTTTCTCATCTTGCACATTCCCACCTCAATTTCTAATACACCTATCCCCAAATTATAATTTTTCAACTAATGAATGTAAATATGAAAGAAATTGTTCTAACATTTTATGTTAAGCAAACTCCCCTCACTATCTCGTACATTATTATTTTGATTCATATAAAAAGGCCACCCAAATTGGTGACCTATCTGTATTAATCTTATTCATATAAGAGTTTTTCCTAGTAGCCAATTAAATATTGATTTTATTTTTTTCCTTTTCACGTAATTCCATTCTACGTATTTTACCTGATGACGTTTTTGGTAAGCTATTTACAAACTCTATCGCTCTAGGATATTTATATGGTGCAGTTAGATTCTTCGCGTGTTCCTGTAATTCTTTTATTAATTGTTTGGAAGCTTTCGAAGCATCTTTTAAGACAATAAATGCTTTTACGATATTTCCTCGAACTTCATGTGGACTAGCAACAACTGCGCATTCTTGAACTTCTGGATGCTTAACTAATGCATCCTCTACTTCAAATGGTCCGATAGTATAACCTGAACTTATGATAATATCATCATTTCTCCCCTCGAAGAAGAAATAACCATCTTCATCTTTTTTTGCACGATCTCCAGTTATATAATAATCCCCTCTGAATTGTCTTGCTGTACGTTCAGGATCATTCAAATATTCTTTAAATAGTGCAGGGGTTGATCGATGTACTGCTATATCCCCAACTACTCCTGGAGGGCAAGGTTGTCCATCTTCGTCTACTACATCCACAACATTTCCTGGTGTTGGTTTCCCCATTGCTCCAAGTTTTGTTGGGGCTCCTTTTAAATTTCCAATTAATAACGTATTTTCCGTTTGACCATATCCATCACGAACATCTAGATTGAAATACTTTTTGAAAGTTTTTATTACCTCTTCATTTAATGGTTCACCTGCTGAAACCGCACTTTGTAAAGAAGATAAATTATAATCTGATAGATTATCAACTTTTGCCATTATACGATACTCAGTAGGTGTACAGCATAATACTTGAATTTGATATTCTTGAAGTAATGATAAATATTTGTCTGCATGGAATCTTCCATTGTAAACAAATCCAGTTGCTCCACTTCCCAATACCGATAAAAATGGACTCCAAATCCATTTTTGCCATCCCGGACTAGCAGTTGCCCATACTAAATCACCTTCATGGATATCTAGCCAATGAGCCGCAGCGGTTTTTAGATGAGCGTATGCCCATCCATGAGTATGGACAACTCCTTTTGGATTTCCTGTTGTTCCACTTGTATATGATAAAAAAGCCATATCTTCACTTTTGGTTTTAGCGTTTACAAACTGTTCTGACTCTTTTTCTGCTTCTTGAATCATTTCAATCCATGAGGCATGTCCCTGTCCAATAACGTACTGTTGAACATTTTGTAAATTTTTCACTTGATCAAATTGTTCTAAAAATGGTTCATAAGCAATTACTGCCTTTGCATTACTATGCACTAAACGATAATCTATTTCCTTTGCTCTTAACATTTCAGAACTTGGAATTACTACCAACCCCGCTTTTAATGCAGCCACATATGTAATATAGGCATCAATTAAGCGCGGCACCATAATTAGTACTACATCCCCTTTTTGCAAACCATGTTTTACAAAAACATTCGCCACTTGATTGGCTCTTCTTATTAAAGCGTCATAAGTAATGTAGTCTTTACTGCCAAGCTCATTTTCAAACTTAATAGCAATTTTCTCTGGATTTACTGCAAATTTTTCAATCTCTTCTACTAAATTGTACTCTTCAGGTGCAATTAAATCTTCTCGTTTCATAAAAAATCCCCCCTGAATAACGTTTGGCATTTCACATTAATTATATCCAAAGTGTTGAATCATTACAACCAATTACCAGTACTAAATATTAGTAGTTGGTCTTAACTAATAAATTGAACAATAGTAATTTTTTTATTTTCAAGATAAAAGGATTTCACTCAAATTTAATATATTCAGGGAACAGACAAAACATTAAAAGCCAAGGGAGAATTTTTTAATTTCTCCCTTGGCTTTCTATTTATAGGTGTTAGTTATTTAATTTTTAATTATTTTCCGCTCATTTGTTGTTGAGCCATTGCAACTAGACGCTTCGTAATTTCTCCGCCAACGGATCCGTTAGCACGCGCCGATGCATCTGCTCCAAGACTCACTCCAAATTCTTGTGCGATTTCGTACTTCATTTGATCAACAGCTTGTTGTGCACCACGAACTACTAATTGATTTGAGCTTCTTGAATTGTTTGACATGTGAATCACCTCCTTTGTAAATATAGAATGTGCGATTTAAAAAATATCATACACTGATGTTTTAAAAATTTGAGATATGGATATAAATGAAAGTTAAAAAGCATTTTTTGTTAGTTATAAGAAATAATAAGTGCGTACAATTAAAAAACCCTAATTCAGATTTAAAATAAATTATCCTCTGCTAAAGTGAAAAGCCGAGGAAAAATTCTTTTGAATTCTTCCTCGGCTCTTTTTTTACTTTAGTTATTTAGAATAACCGTTCAGCTGTTGTTCAGCCATTGCAACTAAGCGCTTTGTGATTTCTCCGCCAACGGATCCGTTAGCACGCGCTGATGCATCTGCGCCTAGCTGTACACCAAATTCTTGTGCGATTTCGTACTTCATTTGGTCAATGGCTTGTTTTGCGCCACGAACTTCTAATTGATTTGAACTTGAGTTGTTTGACATGTGAATCACCTCCTTGTGCATATAGAATGTGCTGGAGGTGAAAAAACATACAACAAATATTCAGGAAATATATTCTTATTTAGAGTAGGTCTAGAAATTCATCTGTTTTCTTTTTAGGGAATGTATGAATTTCACGATTTTTAACTGCCTTTTCAATCATTTCATCGAAATTTGTGAAGCTCTCATAATAATTCATCTTTTCTACTCTAGGCTTTGTTTTTGGATTTGCTGGTGTAAATACTGTACAACAATCTTCAAATGGACGAATTGAAGTTTCATACGTACCAATTTTTTGGGCTACTTCAATTATTTCTAATTTATCAAATGTGATTAATGGACGTAAAATAGGTGTAGTAGTCACATCATTAATCGCAGCTAAGCTTTCTAATGTTTGGCTAGCCACTTGTCCAAGATTTTCTCCTGTAACAATTGCTTTCGCATCTATTTCTTTTCGAACGATATCCGCAACTTTCATCATCATTCTTCGAGTAGATGTCATTGTAACATTTTCAGGTACACTACTTTGAATGGTTTGTTGAATTTCAGTAAAAGGTATAACATGTAAGCGGATATTACCACCAAATCGACTGATTTTTTCACATAATTCTTTAACCTTGCCTAAAGATTGATCGCTTGTAAAAGGTGGGCTAAAGAAATGGATTGCTTCTACTCTTACTCCGCGTTTCATCATATAATAAGCTGCAACAGGACTATCAATGCCTCCGGAAAGTAATAATAATGCTTTACCATTTGAACCGATTGGCAAGCCACCTGCACCATGTATGACATCTACCATCATATATACAGCTTTTTCACGAACTTCTACACGAAGTTCAATATCAGGTTTTTTCATTTGAACTGTCATGCCAGGGAGCGTTCCTAATACGTGGCTACCAATAGCTTGTTGAAGTTCATATGTGTCCATAGGGAATTTTTTAAAAGATCTTTTTGCATTTACTTTAAATGTTTTTCCTTTATAATCCATTCCTTTTACAATTTCGACTGCTAATTCTTTCATTGCTTCAATTGTAGGTTCACATTGTGCAACTGGACTAAACGAGTGAATACCGAAAATATGGGGTAATCGTTCAATTAGTTCTTCCATTTCAGTATCTACATTACTGCTCAAATACATGCGGTCACGTTCTGAACGGATTCGCAAATTTGGAATATCAGCGAACGTATAGCGTAAATTTTCTTTTAATCGATTGATGAATAATTTACGGTTACGACCTTTTGTTGTTATTTCTCCGTAACGAATTAAAATTTCATGCCATTTCATTTGGTTAAAACTCCTTTACTTGGTGCATTACTTTAGAAAAAGCTGTTTTAAATGATGCAATATCTTCATCAGAAATTCCTTCACCTAGACTCATACGAATAACACCTTTTTCATAAGATGGTTCAACTTGAATTGCTTTTACTACATGACTAATAGTATGGTCTTTTGATGAACATGCACTTGATGTTGAGATAATAATCCCTTCATGTTGCATCGCATTAACTAGTATTTCCCCTTTTAATCCTTGTACTGCACAACTAATAATATGTGGAGCACCCTGACTACTAGAAAGGACTCTTACATATGGGAACTGTTTAAAGAATTCGTGCAACTCATCTCTCAATTTACTATATTGAGCTGCTTTTTGGGGTTGTTTTTCAGTTGCTAAGCGCACGGCTTTGGCTAATGCAACATCTTGTGGTACTGCTACAGTGCCACTACGAAATCCCATCTCTTGTCCACCACCATGAATAATAGGTTGGATTTTCACCTGTTTACGTAATGCTAAAAAGCCAGTTCCTTTTAAACAATTTATTTTATGACCTGATACAGTAATTGCATCTGGACCATCTTCTCCATTAAATTGTACAGGAATTTTGCCAAAACTTTGGACAGCATCCATATGATAAAATGCACGGCTATTTTGATGCACAATTTTGGCTATTTCTGATACTGGTTGAACAGCACCCATCTCATTATTTACATGCATAATACTAACAACAACCGTATCCTTTGTTAGCTTTTTCTTTAAATCATCTATTAAAATAACACCATTTTCATCTACATTAACATATTCAACGATAAATCCTTCATTTTCTAATGCTTTTGCACTTTCTAAAACAGAAGCATGCTCAATAGCTGACACAAGTATCTTTTTACCACGATGTTTGTTCGCTCTTGCTAATCCTTTAATCGCGAAATTATTGGACTCAGATCCTCCAGATGTGAAAATAATTTGTAGTGGTGATGTTTTTATAATATCTGCAATTTGTTCTCTTGAACGAGATAATAATGTATTTGCTTCAACCCCCATTTGATGAAGAGATGCTGGATTTGCATAAAAACGTTCATTTGCTTGGATAAATGTTTGCAAAACAGCTGGGTCTGGTTTGGTTGTAGCGCTATGATCTAGATAAATCATTGTATTCCCTTCCTTCCAAAAGAAAACCACCAGCACAGAACCGTGCGGTGGCTTAATGCTTTTCTTATTATGAACGTCATACCTCGCTTTTGGCAAGTACCTGAATTTTTTTCATAGAACCTGGTTCAACAGCTTCTACTGCAGTTGCAGCATACTCTAAAGCTTTTGTATAACGCATTTCTCTAAATGCATCTTCTGCCTCTAAAAGTTGTTGGTGCATAGCAGGATTCGAATTTCTATAACGATTGCCATATTGTATAATTCGTTCAATCAATTGTACATTTTCAAGCATTTCAATTGCTGAACTATGTACATCAACAATGCATTTCTCTGCAATTTCAAGATTTTTGTTTACTGTTTCCATATTAAGTGGAATCTCTTGAAGATTATTGACAACAACAAAAATTCTTTCAGCTGCTTCTTCTAATCTTGCATCCATTTCTTCTGGTATCCCAGGTAAATTTGCTTTATGTAGCATACGTTCTGTTTCGTGCAGCAATTTTTTTTGATTATTTAATGTTGCTCTTGCTTTATTCTCATCTATTCGCAAGCTCTTCATACGGTCAGCAAATTGCTCTTGCTCTTCAAATAATTGCTCAATAGATGTTTTTAGTTCTTTTAAAACTTCTTCCATGCTTGAATAAGCTGATTGTTCTTCTTGTACTTCTATAGACAATAATTCATAATTTTGTCGTAAAGATAGTAACTGTTGTTTACAATTGACAGGAACATCTGCTTCTTTTTGAGATATTCGATAACTTTTTTGAACAGTATCAGCTTCTTTTGCTGTTTTTTCTGTAGCTTCAATAGCTGATTCTAGCAACTCTCCAATTTCTGCAAAATTGTTTTCAACGAATCTTTTACCGATAACTTCTTTTTCAAGTGCATCATAAAAAGATTCAATTTCGTCTTTAATCTCAACAACTCTATGTTGAACAGATGCAATATCAAGTTCTGCAATTTTTTGTTTAAACTCAACTAGATTCTCTTCGATACGATCTAATTTCTCCAAAATTTCTAGGTGCGCTAGGAAATAAGATTGTTCTTCCATCTCCCGGTGACCATTACGGATTTCGTGAATATCAGATGGGATTTTATGTTGAATCTCCGTCAATAATGCAGGGATTTCGTTGATTAGTTTAAAGAGTACCTGTCCTTCCTCATTAAGTTTCACAACGATTTCACGTGCGTTTAAATAATTTCCAGAAGCTGTTAACTGATCATATTCTTCGAATTGAGGATTGAACTTCTCTAATCTTTTTTCAATTGGATTTGCTGCTGGTCCATAAGAATATTGATGCGCTAGTAATGTCTTACGTGCAGATCGATATTGTTCTTTTATTTGCTCAATTTCGATTCTATTTCTTTCTTCACTACCGATTAACTCATCTAATTCTTTTAAAATTTTCACCATTTCTTGGTCATACTCTGTGATGCGAGATTCAATTTCCTTTTCAATCTCTGTAGCTTTACCAAAATGAAATTTATCTACTTGTTCTTCAGCATCAAATAAAAGGACATCAATTTTTGGCATTTCTACATCCATAAGCTCTGTCCATTTATTGCGCCAACGCTCGAACATTTCTTCAGTTTGCCCATTCATGTTCAACGCTTTAACTTTTGTTAGCTCTTCTAGCACTGGCTTATTTTGTATCTGTAGTTTCTTTTGGTCAAGTCTTTCAATTTCATTTCTATGTTTCCGACGAAAAATAAAGACAATTGCTAAAATTACACATAGTACGATGATGGTAGGAATGATATACTTCATCGTAAGCCCCCTTGTCCCAAAATCAATTTTTCAGCTTCTAATTATGCTTAATAGTACCATGTTTTTGGGTATTTTGTTTACCCTTTAAAGAGATTTCTTACAAATTTCTCAGTAATTCGACTATTTTTTTTAAATGGAGGGATTTTTTTTGAAAAGAGATGCACATATTCACACCCAATATTGTCCACACGGAACTAATGATACTATAGAAAATTATATCAAAAAAGCTATAAAATTGGGATTCAAAGATATAACTTTTACAGAACATGCACCGTTACCTACTAATTTTGTTGATCCTACACCTGAAAAAGATAGCGGTATGGACCCTCATAAACTAATTTCATATTTAGATGAACTTAATACATTAAAAGAACAATACAAAGAAAACATACATATCCGCATTGGTTTCGAGGTTGACTATATCGTAGGATATGAAACAGAGACGACTAGTTTTTTAAACATAGTAGGCCCTCAAATTGATGATGCAATATTATCAGTACATTTCCTAAAATATAATGATGAATATACATGTATTGATTATTCAGAAGATACTTTTTTAGAATTTGCAAACAAATTAGGTTCTGTTCAAGCAGTATATGATTTATACTATGAAACATTAAAACAATCAATCTCTGCGGATCTTGGAAAATATAAGCCAAAACGAATCGGACATCCTACTTTAATCCACAAATTCCAACTTGCGCACGGAGAATCTATTAATGATGATGAACATATTAAACAAGTTCTACAGCTTATGGCTGACAATCACTGTGAACTAGATGTAAATAGTGCTGGACTTGCAAAGAAATTTTGCAAAGAATCCTACCCTCCACTACCGTATATTCAATATGCAAAATCATTAAATATACCATTGGTTTTTGGTTCAGATGCTCACCAAGTTGCTGATTTGCATCAATTTTATGATGAAATATTTCCATTAAACAACTAATTTTAAAAGACTAATTCGGAGGAAAGATATTATGAACTATAGTAACGATTTAAAAGCAAAATACAATTTATTAGCCAAACAATTAGATGCCTTACTAGCAGGTGAATTTGATAACGTTGCTAATTTAAGTAATGCCTCTGCTCTTCTTAACCAATTCCTAGACAATATTAATTGGTGCGGATTTTATTTATCAAAAAATGATGAGTTACTTTTAGGGCCATTCCAAGGGCTTCCTGCTTGCGTTCACATTCCATTTGGAAAAGGGGTTTGTGGTACTGCTGCCGAATCACAAAAAACAATTGTTGTAGAGGATGTTCATGCATTTCCTGGACATATCGCCTGCGATAGTGCCTCTCAATCTGAAATTGTCGTTCCTATTGTTAAAGAGCAAACACTTTTCGGCGTACTTGATATTGATAGTCCTATTAAGAATCGATTTTCAACAGAAGATCAGGATGGTCTGGAACAATTTGTTACTATCTTGACAAAGCATCTCTATTTGTAAAAGAATTTTTTCTCAGTTGTGCACCATACTAAAAAGTAAAAACCATAGAATCCACATTATTTTGGGTTTCTATGGTTTTTTACTATATAACGCAAATCATCTATATTTGAATTTTGAGAAAATTAATCTTTATAATAATTTTAATAAGTCACGTAAATGATATTATTTTTCTTTTGAATATTCACTATTAAATAAGCAATATCTGTTTTTGCCTGAATTTTTTGCCTTATACAATGCGACATCTGCATTCTGAAATAGCCTTTTATATGAAAGTTTGAAATCATTATGCCATTCTGAAATACCTGAGGATAACGTAACCGATGGTTCTGTTACACTTGGAATTAGATTAATAATGTGATTGACAATTTCAACCGTTTCATTTGCTTTCTTACTCGGTAGATAAATGGCCATTTCCTCTCCACCCCACCGAGCACAAATTCCTTCATCTTGTATACAAAGTTGTAATTGTTCTCCAATTGACTGTAAGATTAAATCACCCATTTGATGTCCAAATGTATCATTAACCATTTTAAAATTATCAATATCTAACAATACGAACGTCCCACAATTATCTTCGCTCATTGAACTTTCAATATAGCGTTCTAAATATTCTCGTGCATACAACTTTGTCAAATGATCGCGGTCTACCATTTCTTGTAATTGTTCACGTAAAAGAATATTTGAAATGGCTAAAGATGAGTGTCTGATGAGCGATTGCATTAATTTAAAACTATCAAATGAAAAATAGTAGGAATCTTGGTGTAAAATTGCACAATATCCCTGTACTTTTTCTCTAACAATAATTGGAACTACCATCATGGAATTATACGGTATTTTTTCTTCGACTAGACTATCAAATTCTGCGACAAACAAAGGATCTACTGAATTACTAAAATGATTTGAAATATAATCGCAGTAAATTTTTGACTCTTTTCGATAAAAGAACGCTGTAGTTCCATTAGCATTTTGAAATTCATCTTCATTTAGTAAAGCAAAACAAATTTCAGAAGGTTCAAATGACCTTTTCAATTGTTTAGTCAGAAAAGATAATATTTCTTCCTTGTTTAACTTCATATTCAATCGTTGGGATGTTTCATTAATCATTTGCAAATCAGAAACTAAACGATGAGATTGATGGTAAAGTTTGGCGTTTTCGAGTGCGTTTCCTGAAGTTTTAGTTAAATGTTGTATAAATCTTTTTTCTCTCGAACTATAACGATATTCAGTTGGAGCAAAAATTTGCAGAACACCATATATTCCCTGCTTTCCTTTAATAGGTGCATTTAAAAGACGATTATTAATATCGGTAGCATGTTCAATCGTCATTTCTCCTGATACAAACGCTTCTATTGTTGATGGACGTTCCAATAAATAATCAAAGACATATACATCTTCTATTTTAATGCGGTCTTGATCATTTGATAATATCAATTTCGAAGGGAATTTCGGGAAAATTCTTTTTACACCATGAATCATTGCTTCTAAAATATGATCAACATCCATTGTTGAATGGAATACTTCAGTCATTTCAAATAGTTCTTGACTTAACTTTTTCTCATAAATAATATTTTGTGTAATTTTTATCATTTTAACTGTATCGCGTAATAGGTTCTCTAGTTCATCAACGAAAGGAGTTTGTGCAAAAGAATTCCATAATGATGATTCTTCTAAAATAATCATCCCTATCTTGTCACAGTTTTCCTTATCACAGTTATCTTTTAATATAAGAACATCACCAGCATAATCAAAATAATGCTTTAATGTGTTAACTAGTCGATTAGGAAAATGATGTCTATGATTTAAATAAGGTTCAACCAATAGAAATGGAATGCCATTGGAAATATAATAGCCATCACTAGAAGTGGATAGCGGATATAATACGTCATTTTCAATGCTTAAATATTCAACTTTATTAATATTAAATTCTTTACTCATGATTCCTTTAAACAATTCTAAATACTCAACTGCAGTAAGTGGTTTCTTAGCATTTTCTATCCACAAATCAAGCATCTGACTTTTAATACTTTGCATTATTTGTAGACTTCGCAACTTTCCATCACCTTTTTTCTTTGATACAGTATGTAAATATTTTTTACTATTCCAGTATACATCAAATGAGTCTTTTAAACTATAAACAATCTGTATTTTTTACATAATAGCATAAATGCCATTATAAATGACTATTAGTTTTATATCTGTGATGTTTATCAACATCTATACCACATGAAAATTTACTAGATATTTTATAGATTTATCCAAACTACCCGTTAAACATTTTGAATTCAACTTATGATTAGAAAAAATCCATCTATATTCCTGCTTTCAAAAAGTAGGAACTCTAGTTATTAATGAAAAAAGTAATTTTCCTTGACACTTGCATTCATAGAAGATAGAATGTAATTTGTGTAAAATAAACGCAGCGGTTGTATGGTTTTATTGCTTCATTTTATTCCTCTACTTATGTAGACGGTGTATTGCGTAACTCTTCGGCTGCAAGAGCGAAGATACATGAAAATAAAATGACAGTGGAGCTAAATACATCTGGTTTTTATTTTATGCCAAATAAAAAACCAATAGGAGGGACTCTAAATGTCTCGTTATACAGGTCCATCTTGGAAACTATCTCGTCGTTTAGGCATTTCTTTAAGCGGTACTGGTAAAGAAATCGAAAAACGTCCATACGCTCCAGGACAACACGGCCCAACTCAACGTAAAAAATTGTCTGAGTACGGCTTACAATTACAAGAAAAACAAAAACTTCGTCATATGTATGGTATGAACGAACGTCAATTCCACAACTTATTCGTTAAAGCTGGTAAAATGAATGGTGTTCATGGTGAAAACTTCATGATCCTTCTTGAAACTCGCTTAGACAACCTTGTTTACCGTCTTGGTTTAGCTCGCACTCGTCGTGCTGCTCGCCAATTAGTAAACCATGGTCACATCTTAGTTGATGGCAAACGCGTTGACATCCCTTCATACAGCGTAAAACCAGGTCAAGTTATTTCTCTTCGTGAAAAATCTCAAAACCTTGATGTTGTAACTGAAGCTATCGAAGTTAACAACTTTGTACCAGAATATCTTTCATTAGACGCTGACAAAAAAGAAGGTACTTTTGTACGTCTTCCAGAACGCAGCGAATTATCTGCTGAAATCAACGAATCATTCATCGTCGAATACTACTCTCGTTAGTCTTCGAGTATTTCAAAAGATATATTTCAAAACCTTGTTTCCGTTTTATACGGTTACAAGGTTTTTTTATGTTCTTAAAACGTATCAATCTAAAATTTTGTTTATTTATAATACAAGTAGGCATACAACTACTTCTATTATCAGGGCTTTCATATGTTATAAATGACAAATACCTTAAAACAAAGGAGGTCATAAAATGCACAACAGAAATTGCGGTCAATTTGGTGAAAGTTGTCATCAAGGAATGATGCCTAATTACTCTCCAAATCAAATGTTTCCAGCTCATATGGGACCAACGCAAACTTTACCAACACAGTATGATCCAGCACGAGTTTCGCCAACAAGAGAAATGGTAAGAACAAACGTTATGAACACAGTAGTTCCACATATTCATCCAAGTCATACTACAACAGTCAATAAGCACGTTATTCACAACCAACATTATTTCCCTCACACAGAGTCCGTAGTAAATGAATGTTATGAAACAAATACTATTTGTGGTATGCCTCAAAAAGGTTGCTGTCATCCACGTCATTGGGGAAGAAGATAATAACTCGGTGCTGATTTCTTTGTAATATTATATTCTTCAACAATGCATCGGCCAGGTTATTTATTGCCTGGCCTGTTAAGTGTATACTATATAAAATCTATATTACTACCTATACAAAAAAGAGCTGCAGACCAGTATTTAATCTGCAACTCACACTATTTTTAGGTATTTACCAATTATTCAATTGGTCCTTCCCAAGCTAACATTCCACCTTCCATGTTAGTAGCATTATATCCGTTTTCCTCTAAAAACGATGTTGCTTGTGCACTTCTGCGTCCAGAGCGGCAAACCATAATATATTCTAGATTTTTATCTAATTCATCTAAATGGAAATCAAGTGTACCTAATGGAATTGTTTGCGCAATACTAATCTTTCCAGTAGCTGTTTCTTCAGGTTCACGAACATCAATAATGTTAATTTCTTGTCCTTCGTCTATTTTTTTTAATACTTCTTCGGGTGTAATAGTTTTCATTTTATTTTTTCTCCTTTTATTATATGGAAATTTAAAAGTTAGTTTTTACCTTTTTAATCGGAAATAGATTTTTAATGATTGTCATACCTAAAAGCTACTCACTTACTTTTATGTTATTATCGACTTTTTACTAGTAGATCTACCGCTTCCTTGATTAGTACTTCTTTATCCTTTCCCTGTGATCGCTCCTCATCTGACATGCAATGTACTAAATTTGTACTTACGATTAAACCAATCGTGCGATCAATAGCAGAACGTGAAGCAGATAATTGAGTCACTACATCTTTGCAGTCTTTTCCCTCATCAATCATTCGAATAACGCCTTTTAACTGTCCTTCTAATCGTTTTAAACGATTTCGAATTTGATCATTGTATTCCATATGTTCACCCCTTACAAACTTTATGTATAACTCGTACCGATATTATCCCCCTTATAGTATAATGTCAAGAATTGAGATAGGAAATAAATACATTGCATTTAAATACCCCTAATAGTATATTGTTCTTAAAATGAAATGTGTATGCATTATTTATTTCACATAAAGGAGAATATTCATGGAATTAGATGTAACAGTATATTCAACAACTAACTGTGGCTATTGCGAACTGATGAAAAATTTCTTAAAAGAACAAAATATAGACTTTAAAGTGGTCAATATTCACAACAATCCCCATATAGCTCAATTTTTGATGGAAAAGACGGGACGCCTTGGCGCTCCACAAACATGCATTAATGGTCAATGGGTACTTGGATATGATCCAAATAATGCCGTGAAAATTATCGAAAAACTAAAAAGCTTATAATATCCCGTTGACCAATACCATATGCATATCTTATTTGTTTATCGATCACTCACTACTTGTTCCTCCAATCCCATTTCTAAATATAAAAGGTGACTCAAAGGTAATAAAAACTTCCTTTAAGCCACCCTTTTTAAATAGAAACCATAGAATGCGTATTCTATAAAGATTTAGTTAAATTTAACCATATGATATTTCTTTTTACCACGTCGGATAATCGCAAATGAATCTTCCATACGATCTTTTGCATCGATTACATAATCTAGATCTTTGACTTTTTCACCATTTACAGAAATGGCGCCGTTTGTAACATCTTCACGAGCTTGGCGTTTAGAAGATGAAATTTTAGCTTCCACTAATAGCTCAACAATATTTTTATCTTCTTTCTTAAGTTCAACGGAAGGAACGCCTGAAAATGCAACTTTCATTTCTTCTGCTGAAAGTGATTTTAAATCTCCAGAGAATAATGCTGCTGTAATACGAAGAGCTTGCTCAAGTCCTTCTTCACCATGAATGAGTTTTGTCATTTCAGATGCAAGTGTTTTTTGAGCTTCACGTAAATGTGGTTCAGTTTCAACTTTTTGCGCTAGCCCTTCTATTTCTTCGCGAGTTAAGAAAGTGAAGATTTTTAAGTATTTTACGACATCTGCATCAGCTGTATTTAACCAGAATTGGTAGAATTCATATGGAGATGTTTTTTCAGGATCTAACCAGATGGCGCCACCAGCTGTTTTCCCGAATTTTGTACCATCAGATTTTGTTACTAACGGAATTGTAATTCCATATGCTTTTGCATCTTCATCATGTGTTTTTCGGATGACTTCAAGACCTGTTGTGATATTCCCCCATTGATCGGAGCCTCCAACTTGAATACGCACGCCATAATGATCGTATAAATGATTGAAATCAATACCTTGGATGATTGTGTAAGTAAATTCAGTAAAAGATAATCCTGTTTCTAAACGTGAAGAAATTGTATCTTTGTTTAACATGTAGTTAATATTAATCAATTTACCGTAGTCACGTAAAAATTCAATTGCACTTAACTTTCCTACCCAACCATAGTTATTCACTAATTGTGCACCATTTTTATCACCAGAAAAATCAAAAATGCGTTCAAGTTGTTTTTTAATACCTGCTACATTATGGTCAATTTGTTCTGTTGTAAGGAGATTACGTTCAGTTGAGCGACCAGATGGATCCCCAATCATACCTGTTGCACCACCTACTAGAAGAATAGGACGATGACCAGCTTTTTGGAAACGACGTAAAGTCAACATAGGGACAATATGACCAATATGCATAGAGTCTGCAGTCGGATCAACTCCCACATAAAGAGAAACCTTTTCCTCGTTTAATAATTTTTCCATTCCTTCAGCATCTGTTTGTTGGTACAACAAACCACGCCATTTTAAATCTTCAATTAGTGCGTTTGTCATTTAAATTTCCTCCTCAAATTTTTTTGATTTCTGCATCTAGGTCTCCTAGAACTTATAAATGAAAATAAAAACGCCCCTACACAACTATGTGCAGGGACGTTAATGTCAAATTTAACGCGGTACCACCCAGCTTGAAGAAAATACTTTTCTTCCGCTTCAATCGCTTTATCGCAGCGGCTACGTTCTCGCTCCAGATGTGTAATTCGCGTCCATACTTTGACTAGCTTTCACCAACCGCTAGCTCTCTATACAGGGAATAGGATCACTACTGCGCATCGTTCAACGCAAGAAAACTATATTAATGACTATTGTACTTCATTTTAAGTAGTTGTCAATAAGTATTATTATTGTCATTTCGTATTATGGTATAATAGACAATATTTTAGAAGGTTATTCAAAAAAATTTTGAAAGTATAGTTATCTTCAGAAAAAAGTGCTTAAATAACGCTGTTGTAGAAAGGAATAATTGCAACAGAATATGTAAAATCTGAACATATAACAAATATATCAATATTGCTATATTTCTATTTTACATTCAATTAGCTTCATGATGATTAATGGCTTAGCTATTAATCATCTGACAAAACATCATAGAATTAGCATTCTTCTAAAACAATAATAACTGTATAGAAAAATCATTGATGGATGCAACAATGGTTATTTCATTGAAAACATTTAAAGGAGGTAGGCTTCTGTCAAAAATGCATCATCAATCTTTATATATTTATATAGAGATTTAGAGTTTTGACATTGGTCGAGTGATCAAAAAGATGAAAGAATGGATAGCCAATATAAATCAAAAAATTGATGAATTATCAAAAACCACATGGATGAAATATTTCCGCATTACTTCGAGTGTCGCTTGGAATTTAGTTTTAATCTTTATACTATTTGTTTCAATGGGATTTGTTTTTGTTGGTTCAATCGGTGCTGGTTACTTCGCTTCGCTTGTAAAAGACGAACCATTACGTCCCAAGACTGAAATGCGTAACACAATTTTTAACTACGAAGAAACGAGTACCCTCTATTTCGCTAGTAATAAGTATCTAGGGAAAATGAGGACAGACTTAGAAAGACAGGAGACAACATTAAAAAAAGTATCACCTAATGTCATCAATGCAGTATTAGCCACTGAAGACGAGTACTTTTATCAACATAACGGAATTGTACCTAAAGCAGTCGTACGTGGGATTTTGCAAGATGTGAGTAACTCCAATACTCAAACTGGTGGTTCCACATTGACACAACAATTAATAAAAAACCAAGTTTTGACCAATGAAGTTTCTTATGAACGAAAAGCAAAAGAATTACTCTTAGCTATGCGTTTAGAACACTTTATGACCAAAGACGAGATTTTGGAAGCTTATTTAAACGTTATTCCTTATGGTAGAAATGCAAGTGGGCGTAATATTGCTGGTGTTGAGACAGCTGCTGAAGGACTTTTTAATAAAAGTGCGAAAGACCTAAATCTTGCACAATCTGCATATATCGCGGGGATTCCACAATCTCCTTATGCCTATACACCTTTTACACAAAGCGGAAAACTGAAAGACGCAGATAATTTAAAACTTGGCATTAACAGAATGAAGACGGTTTTATATCGTATGCATGAAACAGGTTATATTACGGAAAAACAATATAAGAAAGCTTTAAAATACAACATTAAAAAGGATTTCCGTAAACCAGAAGTTCGTCCTGAAGAAAAATATCCATATGTAACATATGAAATTGAAAATCGTGCAAAAGAGATTATGGCTAAGATTCTAGCTAAAAAAGATGGCATTGATGTTGATCGTTTATCCCATGAAGCTAAACTGAAAGAAAAATATAAAATCCTTGCAGATCGTGAATTACGTTCAAAAGGATATAAGATATACTCAACTATTGATAAAAAAATGTATGATACGATGCAAAAGGTAAAAGATAATTTCCCATATTATGGTGCAACTTTCACTAAACAAGTGACAGATTCTGAAACGGGTAAAGTAACGAATGTTCCTGATCCAGTTCAAGTCGGTAGTATCGTCATCGAAAATAAGACAGGTAAAATTTTAAGTTTTGTCGGTGGTAGAGACCATAAATTAGAGGCTACGAATCACGCTACACAAGCAAAACGCTCAAACGGCTCTACTATGAAACCTTTACTTGTCTATGCACCTGCCATTCAATATGGTGTCATCGGTGCGGGTAGCCCTGTAGCAGACGTTAAATTCAGCATAAATGGATGGTCACCTTCTAACTATACTGAAACAGATGAACGTGGCTTAATATCAGCTCGCGAGGCTTTAAAAGATTCTCAAAACTTACCAGCTATTCGGTTGTATGCACAAATCATTAACCACAGACCCGCTGGATTATTAAGGAGAAATGGCTTTACAAGTTTAGATGATAGTGATTACACAAACTATGCAACTTCTATCGGTGCTTTAAGAAATGGTGTCACAATTGAAGAAAACACAAATGCATATGCAACATTTGCAAATGGAGGCAAATTTGTTGATGCTTATATGATTTCTAAAATTGTAGATAGCAACGGTAAGACAGTCTATAAACATAAAGTGAAATCTAAAACTGTTTATAGTAAACAAACATCTTATATCACAACAGATATGCTACGTGATGTATTAAAACAAGGTACAGGTACAACCGCGAATAGCAATTTAAAATTCAGAGCAGATTTCGCCGCGAAGACCGGTACATCTCAAGAATATAAAGACGTATGGTTAGTCGGTTACAACCCAGATATTTCTTTAGGTGTTTGGATGGGGTATGACCAACCTAAAACGTTATACCAAGCTAATGGTGTTTACGGTCAACCAAGTACACGGATAAACCTTCTATGGGCAAGATTGATGAATGCAGTTTACGATACAAATCCAAAATTAGCTACTGCTAATGGTAAAACATTCACACAACCTGCTGGCGTTGTTAGCCAAACGTTCTGTGGCATAACAGGTAATGCTCTTACAAATGCATGCTCAGGAAATGCAAGAACAGATTTATTCAACGCAAATGTAATGCTACCTGGTGCTGAAACAGCATTTTCTGGAGGCGGTTTATCGAATGCCTTTAAACAAAAAATGTTAAGTCCATTTGGTGGAGACTATTCAAAACTATTTGGTGCAAAAGAAAAAGAGAAAAAAGAGAAAGAAAAAGAAAAAGAGAAGGAAAAACAAAATAATTCTAGATCTAATAACACTAACTCTAACAATAGTAGTAATTCTAACAGACCTGGAAATTCGAATAGCTCAAACAACTCGAATAACTCAAACCAATCCAATAACAATGCCGGTAATTCTAATAATAATTCCGGTAATAATAACTCAAACGGGTCAAATAATTCAAATGGATCCGGAAATTCAAACGGATCGGGCAATTCAGATGGAAATTCAAATGGATCCGGAAATTCAAATAACTCAGGTGGCACAGGAGCCAACGGTGGTAACAATAATGTAAATCCTAAACCTGAAGAAGACGGTCAATAATTGTTAAAAGAAAGCAATTAAATAAGCACAATACGAAGGACATTACATATTTTAAACGACTAATATGTAATGTCCTTCTTTTCTTATGAATTGGCAGTGTGGATGAAAAGTCAAATAGGCATTCTACTCATTTACAACGATTAGCGAAGCAACACAAGTACACAAAATATTCTCATTTATGAAGTTTTTTTCTACTTTACTCATGTATAATGAATTAAAACAGTAAAATAAGGATGTGGATATATGGAGCATCTGCGAAAATATAATTCAAAAAAAATTGAAATCCCCAACGGAACGATTTTAGTGGAAGGCCCAGTACCAACCAATGTGCTTCAAAGACTCAAATTCCATGAAGGTTTGACCGCTTTTAGAATACCTGAGCAACAATTTGCTGCCATTATAGAAATTTCGAAGCTTCCAGAGGGACGAATGATTATTGCAAGATTAAATGACACAATCATTGCATATGCAACTTTTCTTTATCCTGATCCTCTCGAGCGTTGGTCAGAAGGCAATATGGAGAATCTAATAGAATTAGGTGCTATAGAGGTTGCCCCCGAATTTCGTGGAACAGGTGTAGGAAAAAGCATTTTACAAGTAGCAATGATGGATGATGCTATGGAGGATTATATTGTCATTACAACAGAATATTATTGGCATTGGGACTTAAAAAGAACTGGATTGAATGTCTGGCAATACCGAAAAGTTATGGAAAAAATGATGCAGGCAGGAGGATTGGAAGTCGCGGCAACAGATGATCCTGAGATTTCCTCCCATCCCGCTAATTGCTTAATGGTTAGGATTGGGAAACGTGTTGATCAAAAGTCTATCAAAAAATTCGACCAATTACGTATTATGAATCGTTATATGAATTGATTGATCTTCAATGAAGGGGTGGATCTAATGTTAATCGAGGAAATAATGAAAACAAAGATTTTTACATTGAAATCAGATAATACGATTAAAGATGCCGTAAGAATTATGAGAGCAAATAAAATTCGCCATTTACCAATTGTTAATGACGAAAATAATTTAGTTGGGTTATTAACTGAAAGAGATTTAAAAAATGCACTTCCCTCTCCCCTTGTAAAAAAAACTGTAGAAAATATATACGAACAAAATTTAGAAAAATTGATGATTACAAATCCTATAGTTTGTCATCCACTTGATTTTGTAGAAGAAACAGCATTAATTTTTTATGAAAATCGAATAGGATGCCTACCCGTTGTAAGCGGAGGAAAATTAGTAGGTATTGTAACTACTAATGACTTATTGTACACATATATCGAAATAACCGGCGCCACTAAGCCCAGCTCTCAAATTGAAATTCGCGTTAATGATCAAGCCGGTACACTACATGATGTTACAAAAGTTTTTACAAAACACCATGCAAGCATTTTGAGTGTACTCGTCTATCCTGACTCTCAACATGAAGAAAAAAGGATTCTCTCAATTCGAGTAAAAGTCATGAATCCACTTCCAATAATCGATGATTTACGCAAGGAAGGATTTGATGTGTTATGGCCAAATATGCCGGGTATCAATCGTCTATAAATAAAGCTGTTTTTATATATTCACCAGAACAACTAGACTATAAATTTTCAGATACACACCCATTTAATCAAAAACGTTTGGAACTAACGATTGACCTTCTGACTAGTATAAATGCGCTTAATCCATCAAATATTGTTAAACCACGTAATACTACAGAAGAAGAGCTTCTTCTAGGACATGATATTCGGTATATAAATGCTGTTAAAATGGCTGGTCATGGAAAACTTACCGAAAAACAAGGAGAACCTTTTGGAATTGGAACAGAAGATACGCCCATTTTTCCGAATATGCATGAAGCAAGTGCAAAAATTGTAGGAGCCACACTTACTGCATGCGATTATGTCATGCAAGGACTATCAGAACATGCATTAAATCTTGGAGGTGGGCTCCATCACGGTTTTAAAGGACGAGCTTCAGGATTTTGTATATATAATGATAGTACGGTTGCTATCAAATACATGCAAAAAAAATACAATGCACGTGTCTTATATATTGATACAGATGCACATCACGGTGATGGGGTTCAATGGAGTTTTTACGATGACCCAAATGTTTGTACTGTATCTATTCATGAAACTGGTCGCTATCTATTTCCAGGGACCGGGACAATCACTGAAAGAGGCAGTGGAAAAGGATATGGGACATCCTTTAACTTCCCTATAGATGCCTTCACGGAAGATGAATCCTTCTTAGAAGTATATACAACAGCACTTCGGGAAATCACAGATCATTTTAAGCCTGATGTTATTCTTTCTCAAAATGGGGCAGATGCGCACTACTTAGATCCTTTAACACACTTATATGGGACTATGAATATCTATAAGGAGATTCCAAAACTTGCACATGAACTTGCTCACAAATATTGTGACGGTAAGTGGGTTGCTGTTGGCGGTGGCGGATATGATATATGGAGAGTGGTTCCACGCGCATGGTCATTCATCTGGATGGAAATGACCGATCAGGCTTTACCCACCGGAAATCTCCCAAAAGCTTGGCTTGATAAATGGCAAAAAGAATCACCAGTAACGTTAATACCAACTTGGACGGATCCTGAGAACCTATATGATCCCATTCCACGTAAAACAGAAATAACTGAAAAGAACCAACAAATATTAGAAAAAGCATTACTTCCTATTCGTTCAAAGAATAGTGAACTTATATAGATATCGCCCAAATAATACATTGATTATATTATAAAACTATAATGAGAATACTAGCGTTCACATAAAAAAAACTGTTTCTTTACCATTCTAAGATGGAAAACGAAACAGTTTTTCAGTTATTTTGTAGAACTTCGATCCTCAATACGATGCGGTAATATAAAGTTTTCTTCTTCTACTTGTTCTTTATTCATATATTTTGTTAGTAAACGCATTGATACTGCACCTATATCATAAAGCGGTAGAACAACACTTGTAAGTTGTGGACGAACCATCCGCGCAAGTTTTGAGTTTTCAAAACTGATCACTTCATAATCATCCGGAACTTTTTTCCCTGAATCTAATGCACCATGGATAATTCCAATTGCTAATTCATCACTTCCTGCAAAAAATGCAGTTGGTGGGTTTTGTAAACTATTTAATGTTTTGAAGTCCTCCAGACCACTATCATAGGAATCCTCAGCAGCTACTACTAGATTTTCATCAAGTTCAATACCAGCTTCATCTAAGGCCTTTTTATAACCTTCAAATTTGTATTTTTTGTTAATAGTAGATGTAAATGGACCAGAAACATATGCGATTCGTTTATGTCCATTATCGATAAAATGTTTAACTGCTTCATAAGCAGCTTGCAAATAATCAATATTAACAGATGGTGTTTGATGAGTTTCATCGATAGAACCTGCTAATACAATCGGAACTGGCGAATGACTCATTTTCTTTAATAATTCATCATTCACTTGATCGCTCATCATGACAATACCATCAACTTGTTTGCCGTACATATTATCTAATAATTGTAATTCTTTCTCTTCACGTTGGTCAGAGTTGGAAAGAATAATATTGTAGCGATACATTGTAGCGATATCTTCAATTCCGCGTGCTAATTCAGCATAAAAAATATTAGAAATATCTGGAATGATAACGCCTACTGTAGTAGTCTTCTTACTTGCCAAGCCACGAGCAACCGCATTTGGTCTATATTCTAATTTTGCAATAACATCGAGTACTTTTTTTCTTGTGGTCGGTTTAACATTTGGATTACCATTTACAACACGAGACACAGTTGCCATTGAAACATTTGCCTCTCTAGCAACATCATAAATTGTTACGGTCACTTGATGACACCTCTCTTTTCATATCTTATTTCAATGATACGATAAATTGGAAGCGATTTTCAACAAAATAAAAGTGACGAATCTAGTAACGATTCGCCACTTACTTTACATAGTAATTATTGAACTTGATAATTTTTCATAAAACTTTGGATTTTTTCATAGAAATCGTCAAATTGTGGAATACTCATTTGTTGTTGAGAATCAGACAATGCAACAGCTGGATCTGGGTGAACTTCCGCCATAACGCCATCTGCCCCAATTGCGATTGCAGCTTTTGCACATGGTAGGAGTAAATCACGACGACCAGTTGAGTGTGTTACATCGACAAAGACTGGTAAATGTGTTTCTTGTTTTAAAATTGGAACAGCTGAAATATCTAATGTATTTCGAGTTGCTCTTTCATAAGTACGGATACCACGTTCGCAAAGGATAATTTGATCATTACCTTTTGAAATAATGTATTCTGCTGCATTTATAAATTCGTCGATTGTTGCAGCTATACCACGTTTTAATAATACTGGCTTATTAACAGAGCCCGCAGCTTTTAATAATTCGAAGTTTTGCATATTTCTTGCACCGATTTGAATGACATCGATGTAGTCTAATGCTTCTTCTAAATGAGATGGTGTAACAATTTCAGTAACAATGCCTAAACCGAATTTTTGACCAACTTCTTTTAAAATCTTTAATCCTTCTACTCCTAAACCTTGGAAGTCATATGGTGAAGTACGAGGCTTATATGCTCCACCACGCATTAATTTTAGACCTTTAGATTGAATAGATTCAGCTACTGCTGCTGTTTGTTCATATGATTCAACAGCACATGGTCCAAATACAAATGTAGGTTTACCCTTTCCTATAGGTTCACCATTAACATTGACAATTGTATCTTCTGGTTTACGTTTTCGTGATACTAATAATTCTTTTTTCTGATTTGTTTCTTGTAATTTTAATGCTGATTTGAAAATCTCTTTAAAAATGTGTTCAACTGTACCCTGACTTAATGGACCTTGATGATGCTCTTTCAATAGATTCAACATATGTCTCTCACGAAGAGGATCATAACGGTTAACACCTTGTTTCTCTTTTACTTTACCGATTTCTTCTACCACTTCTGCACGTTCATTAATCAAACGTAAAATTTCAAGGTTTAATGCATCAACTCGATCGCGAAGTTGATCTAAATTTTGATGACTCATTGCCGTTTCTCCTCTCTTCCTTCGTATCAGGTACTTTCAGAAGTCTGAAAACTATGATACATTTTATGATATTAGGAACATTATAATCAATTCAAACAAGAATGTCACGCTTTTTCTTTAGCGCTTCAACGCGATAAAGCTAAAAGTTTTCTAATTTCTTAGAAAGGTTGGGTAAATGTGGCTTCAAAACTCTTTGCATTAGATATAGGAACTCGTTCTGTAGTCGGTATCATTTTAGAAGAACAAGATGAAAAATTTCACGTAGTTGATTTAATAGCAGAAGAACACAAAGAACGCGCAATGGTCGATGGTCAAATACATAATGTTATACATGTTGCGTCTGTAATTCAACATGTAAAAGAACAATTAGAAGAAAAACACGGTCCACTTCGTTCAGTAAGCGTTGCTGCAGCTGGACGTGCTTTAAAAACAGAACAAGGCTCTGCTTCATTGGATATAAAAAATCGTCCAGCAATAACAGAGGATGATATTAATCGATTGGAATTGGCGGCTGTTCAGAAGGCACAACAACAATTACTAGCGCATAATGAAAAGGGACATAGTAATCATTATTATTGTGTTGGCTATTCCGTTTTATACTATCGATTAGACAATCAAGAAATCGGTAGCTTAATGGATCAACAAGGTGAAGAAGCAGAAGTTGAAGTAATTGCTACATTTCTTCCGAGAGTCGTCGTAGAATCCCTGCTAGCTGCCTTAAAACGTGCAGGTTTAGAAATGGAAGGTTTGACATTAGAACCTATTGCAGCCATTAATGCTTTAATCCCAACAACTATGCGTCGTTTAAATGTCGCACTCGTTGATATTGGTGCTGGTACCTCTGATATTGCGATTACAAATAAAGGGACAGTTGTAGCATATGGGATGGTACCAACAGCTGGAGATGAAATTACAGAAGCTTTAAGTGATCATTACCTATTAGACTTCCCAGTTGCTGAAAAAGTAAAACGTGACATGTCAAAACATGATGAAATTTCCATCTCAGATATTTTAGGATTTGAACAAATCTATCAAAAAGAAGAAATAATGGATGTTCTAAGACCAGCCGTAGCATCCCTTGCATCATCAATAGGAAATGAGATTCTTCGACTTAATAGTCAAGTAGCACCGAAAGCCGTCTTGCTTGTCGGTGGTGGAAGTTTAACACCTGAAATTACTGATGAATTGTGTAAGTTTCTCGAAATCCCTAAAAATCGTGCAGCAGTACGAGGAATAGATGCTATTCAAAAACTTACTCATGAAGATCATGTACCAGTATCACCAGAACTTGTTACACCTATTGGAATTGCTATTGCGGCAAAAAACTCTCCAATTAAATACATGTCAGTAATAGTGAATCAGCAAGTTGTTCGATTATTCGAAGTTAAAGAGATGACAGTGGCTGATGCCCTTTTAGCTGCAAATGTTAGCATCAACCGTTTATATGGGAAACCTGGGCTAGCAATAGGCGTAACAGTGAATGGACAAGATATTTTTGTACCTGGTGGTCATGGTAGCCCTACAGAAATACTTGTAAATGGCGAAAAAGCATCTACAAAACATCCTATCCAAAATGGGGATGTCATTGAACTTATTGAAGGTGCTGATGGGGAACCAGCAAAAGCAACCATACAAGACATGATTGAATGTGAAGATGATTGGACAGTTTATATTAATGAGGAGCCGTTTGTAATTCAACCTAAAATTAGGTTAAACGATCAACCAGCAGAAATTACTACTCTTCTAAAAGATGGAGACATATTAACTATCGACAAAGCCCAAAATGTTCAACAAATATTATCATGGACAGGTAAAGAACATCTATTGAATGAGACTCAACCATTCTTTATTATAAAAGATCGTACAACTGTACAGTTTCCAGAATTTAATAACCAAATTTTTGTTAATAATCAACCCGCAAAACCATACTTTCAAGTAAAGAATGGCGACCATATTAATATACAGGCAGCAAAACGTCCAACTATTTATGATATTGCTAACCACTTCAATATAAATTTAGAAAATCGTATTTTAGTTTCTTTTCAAGATGAAAAGTTAGAGTTAAAAAAACCATCCTTTAGCATATTGGTCAATGGAGAAATAGCGAATAGCACAACTGAAATTAAAAGTGGGGATCAACTTCAATTTTCCGAATTAGAATCTTCTCGTTTTACATACCAAGATGTATTCCGATACTCTGATTGGCAATTACCTACTAATTTCAAAGGAACCTTTGAAATCTTAAGAAATGGCGAGCCATCACAGTTTGATGCTGAAATTTTCGGGGGCGATCAACTTTTGATTAATCTTATACCTACAACTGCTACTCATATTAATGAGGTTCTCACATCACAAGAGAATAACTAATTGACCTATTTTACATTGAAAGTGTCCGTTGTAAAAATATTTGACCACGAACTAAACCAAAACAAAGCCACGAAAAATTTACAGATTGTAAAATTTTCGTGGCTTTTTGTAAAAAGTTGTTTTTCGTTAACTTTTTTATCTTATTTAGTTTCTTTTTTTGCTGGTTCTGATATAGCTTCTTCAATTGCTTCAGTAACAGCTGTATGTTCATTGTTTTCAGCTTCAAATTCAGCAATAGTCTTTTCCATCGTTTCCATAATATCTAATGGTTCTTCTCCTTCATAGGAAACTGTTCCATCATCAAATGGAGGTGTAGAAGTAGATTTTAAATTTTTCACTTTTCCAACCAACTGACCAGACTGTTCTTGTACTTTTTTGGATAATTCTACTGTTTTTTCTTTTGCAGTAGATGTAAATCCAGCGCTTTTTTCTTTCAATTGGCTAGCTTGAATTGCCACATCACTGCGTAATTCTTTTCCAGCTTTAGGCGCTAAAAATAATGCTGTAGCTGCTCCAACTATACCTCCAACAAATGCACCTATGATAAAGTCTTTGAGATTGACTACTCCATCTTCGTTTGTATAAAGAGAATCAGAACGTCTTTCATAAGTTTGGGGTAAATACGTTTGTCCACTTTCTTCTAAACCAACGTTTCTTACTTCACTGTAATTAGGTTTCTTTTCCACCAATTAAATCCCCCCTATTATTTACGTTTGTGTTTCTTTGGAACTTCTTCATAAATTGTTTCTGTTTCTGTTGCCTTTTGCTTTTTCAGCTTATCACGGATTCCGATAAAGGCATTGCTCCATTGAATTACTTGAGCGATTTGATCACTATTTTTTGATACATTTGTATTAATGGATGTAGTTATATGCTTTACAGAATCACTTAAGCCACTAACAGACTCACCGAAGCCCTTAACCGCAGTTACTACTGAATTCAATTGTTGAGACTTTCCTTGAATGTCTTCAGCAAGCATATTCGTCTTTTCTAATAGACTTGTAGTTTCTCTCGTAATACCTTCCATTTGCCCTTCAATGCCTGCCATTATATTGGCAACATTATCCATTGTCTTTTTCAATGAACTCAATGTCATAGCTAAACCAATACATAATACTAAAAAGCCAATTGCGGCTACCAATGCAGCAATGTATAGAATAACAATCATTTTTGTACCTCCATTCTCTCTATATGGATATTTCCACAAAATAAGTGTATTTAAACATCACTTATCTAATTTATATTCTACAAATATTTTCTATATCCTGCCAGTGAAATGTTAGTCTATTGGCGACTATTTCAAATTTGTTTTTTATAAGATTTTTTGAATTGTAATATGTATGTTTTATTATCGAAAATATGCATATATTTAACATAAAACTTTTAGCGAGTTTCATTCTTCATCTTTTTCATTATGCAAAAAGCTGAAGTAAACAATAATGTTCCTTCAGCCTTCTACTTTACGTTGTTATTTAAATATTTTCTTTAATAGTATTTTCAAATGCATTTTGGAATTTATGGATATCTCCAGCACCCATGAATAAGAATACAGAATCTTCATGTGTTAGTAAATCTGGAATAACATCCATTGTTAGCACTTTGCTACCTTCAATTAAATTAGCTAAATCTTGAATTGATAAAGCACCAGATTTTTCACGTGCTGAACCAAAAATATCACATAAGTAAACACTATCAGCTTTACTTAAGCTATCTGCAAAGTTTTGTAGAAATGCTTTTGTACGTGTAAAAGTATGTGGTTGGAAAATCGCCACAAGTTCACGATTTGGATATTTTTGACGAGCAGATTGAATCGTTGCACTTATTTCAGTTGGATGATGTGCGTAATCATCGATTAATGTACGTTTACCGATGTTTGTTTCAGTAAAACGACGTTTAACACCTTGATACGTATGAAGGCGTTCTTGAATCAAATCTGCTGGAAGTCCTTCATAATGACAAAGTGATATAACAGCCAAAGTATTTAATACATTATGATCACCGAACATAGGGATAAAGAATTTATTATAAAACTCATTGCGTACATATACTTCAAAAGAAGTCCCTGTAGTTGTTTTTTCTACATTACGAGCTTCAAAATCATTTTCTGAACCAAAACCGTAATAAACAACTGGTACATTTGCTTTAATCTTTTGTAAGTGCTCGTCATCGCCGCAAGCTACAATTGCCTTTTTCACTTGAAGGGCCATAGTTTGAAATGCATCAAATACATCCTCAATATCTTTATAATAATCTGGATGGTCAAAATCGATGTTCGTCATAACCGCATAGTCTGGATGATATGCAAGGAAATGACGTCGATATTCACAAGCTTCCATTACTAGATTTTGAGCGTTTTTAGCCCCGCCTCCAGTACCATCACCGATTAAATAAGATGTTGGATTAGCACCTTCTAATACATGAGCCATTAACCCTGTAGTAGAAGTTTTACCATGTGCACCTGTTATAGCAACCGAAGTGAACTTTTCTAAGTAATTACCTAAGAACTTATGATAACGAATAACTTCAACACCTAATTCTTTGGCACGTACAATTTCTGGATGGCTGTCTGGAAAAGCATTACCTGCAATAACAGTCATCCCTTCTGTAATATTATTTGCATCAAATGGCAAAATTGTTATGTTACGTTTTCTAAGTGGTTCTTCAGTGAAAAAGTATGTTTCAATATCTGATCCTTGTACTTGTTCTCCTGAATCAAACAAAATTTGAGCAAGTGAACTCATTCCTGAACCCTTAATACCTGTAAAATGATAAACTGTCATGTTGAAACCTCCTGGGAAAGTTTCCTTACCCTTGAATAATCAAATCTATGAACTGCTCGCCGTAAAAAACGGTGGCTTCTTGATGGTAAAGTTATTTGCACAACCATTCAAGCAAACCCTCTTGTTCTTCAAGTTTTTGAGTTGTCGTTCGACTTTATCTTTGGACAATACGTCCATTAATAGGCTGAAACTCTAACCTTTTAAACTTCCATAGTAAGTTATTTTTTATCTGCTTAAATTAAAACATCTATCATTATAGCACGATTTAACGAAGTTCTAAACTAATCACTAATTCCTTATTATTTTCTGCTTAAAGTAGAAAAATTATGTTGAATTAAGTGTATCTTATACATCATAAGAGCCAAAAATTTCTTCTAAATCTTTTTCTGTTAAAAAAACATCTCTCGGTTTTGTTCCCTTAGATTCTGATATAAATCCTTGTGCTTCCATCATATCTACTAATCTTGCTGCTCGATTATAGCCGATACGATATTTACGTTGTAAAGAAGAAGCTGATACAGAACCTTCACTACAAATATAGCGACATGCTTCTTCGAAAAGTTCATCTTGTTCTTCAATAGAATCGACTTTCTTTAATAATTCTTCTTGTTCAAATAAGTAATCCGGTTCCCCAAGAGTACGAACATAGTCTGTCACTGCTTCAATCTCTTCATCTGTGACATATGTACCTTGTACACGCACTGGTGCAGACATGCCATTGCCTAAGTAAAGCATATCTCCTCTACCTAATAGTCTTTCAGCACCTTGGCTATCTAAGATAGTACGAGAGTCCACATGTGATGAAACAGAAAACGCAATTCGCGTTGGAATATTGGATTTGATCAACCCCGTAATAACATCGACTGATGGTCTTTGTGTTGCCAAAACTAGATGAATCCCGCATGCACGTGCTTTTTGTGCAATGCGGCAAATAGACTCTTCTACTTCTTGTGGAGACATCATCATTAAATCCGCTAATTCATCAATCACTATTACAAGATAAGGCATCTTCAACGAGAATTTCCGTTCTTTTTCAACCATCTTGTTATATCTTGTGATGTCACGCGCCCCTAAATGAGCAAATAGTTGATAACGTCGGTCCATCTCTTCAACTGCCCATTTAAGAGCCGCAGTTGCTGCCTTAACATCTGTAATAACAGGACTTACAAGATGTGGAATATGATTGAATGGTGCAAGCTCTACCATCTTAGGGTCGATTAACATCAATTTTACATCTTGCGGACTAGCTTTCAATAGCAAACTGATTAAAAGTGAGTTTATACACACAGATTTCCCTGAACCAGTAGCTCCTGCAATCATTCCATGTGGCATTTTTCGTAAATCGATAGTAACAGGCTCCCCTGTTAAATCCAATCCTAATGCAGCTTCCAGTGGAGATTTTGAATCTACAAAAGATTCATGGGTAACAACTTCTGAAAGTCTGACAGGGCGAGATGTGCGATTTGGGATTTCAATACCAATTGAACTTTTCCCAGGAATAGGCGCTTGAATTCTTATGTCTTTTGCTGCTAAAGCAAGTTTTAAATCGTCCGCTAAATTACGTATTTTACTTACTTTTACCCCATGACCAACAGTAATTTCAAACTGTGTTACAGCAGGTCCCTGAACAATTTGTACGATTTCCCCTTCAATTTGGAAATATGACAAAGCCTCGATTAATTTTGCACCTTGAGCATCCATCCATTCAAAGTCCTCAGTTTGTTCTTCTGGTGGTTCAAGATACGAAATTGCTTTTTCAAGATGATCATTCACTTGTGGAGGCTCTTGTTCTACTATAGTATTACTTTGTTGTTCGAAAGTAACTGGAATCGTTGCTGATTTTTCTTCTTGTTGGGCATCATCTAAGGTAATTGAATGATCAACTGTAGCTATAACTGGTTCATCTTCTATAACTTTCTCAGCTTCAATTACTTTTTCATTTTCAATTACTTCTTCATCTTCAATTACTTTTTCGTCTTCGATTACTACTTCATCTTCGATTACTTTTTCTTCTTCAATTACTTTTTCATCTTCGATTACTACTTCATCTTCAATTACTTTTTCTTCTTCAATTACTTTTTCTTCTAGAATTGCTGAAATTTCTTCTTGTAAATTTTTTTCTATAGAGATTTCTTCTTTTCTTTGAATAGGATTTGTTTTGAAATCGCCCCAAGACTTTTTACTTGGTAATGGTATGATCTGTTTATTTAATTTTTCTATTTTTTTCTTATCAGATTTAAGCATCACTACATTAAATGGTATGCGACTTCCAGTTTGAATCGGCTCTTGAACATTTTGCACATCATTGGATTCGTTATGCTTTAATTCTTCAGAAATATTGTCTATAGTATCCATTTGATCTGCGTCAACAGAGATAGTGGAATCTGTTCCTGGTATTTCTGTATCTACTTCTTTCTCAGCTTCTTGTTCTTGAGCTGAGCTTGTTTCTGTTTGTTCAACTAAACCTTGCGTATCTAACTCATCCATCATCATTTCTATTTCATCAGATTTTATATTAGTAGTTACTGATTCATCGCAACTAATTTCATTTTTGGTTTCCAATGAATTTGTTTCTACTACTGATTTATCTTGTACACTTATAGGACTTTGCATTGGTTCTTGAGATAAAACCTTTTCTACAACTATATGTTCATTTACAGTATTTTGAACCTGTCCTTCCTGTACTTTAAGTTCTATATCATCTTGTTTCTTTTCGAATACATTGCTGTTAGTGTTTTTTACAGGAGTTTCACTTAGATTCGCTTTTACGACAGAATTATCGGATGAATGCTCTGCAGCATCTTTTGAAATTGAAGAAACTGTCGATTCTGTTACTATTGTAGCTGCTACTTCATTTTGTGCTGCTAGATTTGAAGAGTTCTGTTCTTTTTTCTCTTTTTTATCTAACAAATCGTAAATGTCTCGACCTTGTTGTGGGCGTTTTTGGAACCCATATATTGGAGATGGGACATCCGTCGGTACAAATTTTTTCTTCTTTGGTACGTATGAAGGCGTTACAGACTCACTTTTAATCGTTTTTGTTTTTAAATCATTTGATTGTTTTTCAATTGGATTCTTTTGATTTAAGCTTTTAGTCCAATTTGGATTAAATGGATTATAATTTTCCCTATTTGTCTTTTCCACAACACCTCTTAATCCTCGTGGTTCACGTGCAAATGGTGTATATGCTTCTGGCCGTTGATTATTACCTTGTTTAGCTAGAAATGGGTTTTGGGTGTTAGCTTGCTTATTTGTTCTTTTAGAAACAGGTCTTACCAATTCTTTCGATTGAAGCCAATCGGGCACATCTACATTTTGTGATTGTTGATGCTGAGTATGTAAAGTAGATGTGCTTGTCCTACTATTTTTATCATTTTCATCCGGAATTAAAGGGAATTTAAACGATTCTCTTTTACGGATGAAGTTAGGTTCACCATTTTGATTTTGTTGTTGTGTGTATGTGTCATCTAAATATTCTTCATCTATATTGTTTACTTCATAATCATTTTCAAATTGTTCAAAAGTTTTATATTGATCTTCATCATTGTAGTTTTTATTCGCATGATTCTCAGTTAATGTATCTTCCACTTCGTCACCTAGAATGCGAGAGACGATTTTTTTAAACCAGCTCATTTTTTGCACCACTCTTTTCTAAATCATTGCCTTCATTTTATCAATAAAAAACGCATTATTGCAACGTTTGAAATGATTCTATTATATATACTTATATTTCTTATAGATTTCTTTTTAAGAAATAATAAAAAGTACCTTGCCCAATATTTTGAGTAAGGTACTTTTCTGTAAGTATTTATTTTTAATCGATTCAATTTCAACGATGAACAAAACTAGTTCATTTGATTAAAACTTAAATGCTGAACCTACTTCTGTATCATCGTCTAATATCATTATGCCTCTTACTTGTGGTGCATTTGGAATACCTAATTCACGAGCAGAGCACATCATACCGTATGAATCAACACCTCGTAATGCAGATTCTTTAATGACCATTCCAGATGGCATTACAGTACCTACTTTGGCAACGACTACATGTTGTCCTTCTGCAACATTTGGAGCGCCACATACAATTTGTAATAGTTCATCTTCACCAACATCCACTTTACAGATATGTAGTTTGTCAGCGTTAGGATGTTCTGCTACTTCTTGCACAAAACCAACTACAAATTTTGGTGTTAAGTCTACATCAAGACTTACGTTCGCACCACTTTTGGCAATAATGTCTTCTAATTGAGCAACAAGTTCTTTTGTCACTTCCACATTTCCTACTTCTTCTATTGTGAGATAATGACTAGCATTAAAAAGGTTAAAACCTTTTACTTCACCTGTTGCTCCTTCTTTTAGTAAGACTAGGTCTCCATGTCTTTCTAATTCAGTTTTGACAATTGCTTCTGTAGCTAGTTGGACTAGTAATACGTCACCTACATGCACTTTGTTGTACGATACGATCATTTTTTTTCTTGCTCCTTTTTCACTCTGTTTTTCGCTAGGATGAAGATTGGCTCTAAGTGACCTTCTTCATAGACAAAGGACAATGATGTAATAGGCACTGTTCCAATTGTGAAGAAATGCATGGTCATTTGAGCTAAAACATCATACCCTGTATTATTGCGAATATCACCGATAATCAGTACATCTTGATGAGGTACTGAAATGGTCATGTCTCCTTCAATTTTACCACGCATTTCTTTTAAGAACGCATCATTTAAAATACGACTTGCATCATATCCATCATTTTCGTTTAAAAAGTAAAAGATATTACCTGCAACTTCGTCCTTTTTAACTTTAGTTGGTAATTTACGTACTTGAAAGCGCGCAGATTCCTTTATTCGTTCTACAGGGACATCAAGCTTTTTCACCATATCTTCATCGATTAAGCGATACGTATTACCAAGGTCAAGTGCATAGTAAATTCTTGTTTCAGCAGTATGCTCTGTTGTGATAAATGCGTGACCTTCTTTTGTTTTTTTAGGAAAAGATCCAGAACGAATCACTGGGTAAATATTAGTTAAATCGTGAAAGCCTCGCTCCTTTTCCTTTTTCATCGCTGCAAAAGTTTGTTCAATCGTATAAACGACCTCATCAATTGCTTTTTCTTTTCGTTCGTCATATTTTGTTAGAATATCGCCTAAAAAAAGGTCCATCCCTTTTCCTAATTCAAGATCTTCTAATCGTAACTTATTTGTTTTTGAATCTAACTTCCATTCAAAGTGAGCTTCACCTAGACGCTCTTTTAAAAGATTCATTAACTCCTGTGCTGACATCTGGTTACTCACCTCATTAACAATAACTTATTGTTCTTGTATAAATTTTTCGATTTCTTCTTGAGTTTTACGGTCTTTAGAAACAAATCTACCTGTTTCTTTACCATTGTTATAAGCGATAAAACTTGGAATACCAAATACATTTTCTTCTCCACATAAATCGATAAATTCATCTCGGTCAACAGAGATGAAAGAAAAATCGCTGAATTTTTCTTCAACTGCAGGCATAAATGGCTCGATAAAACGACAGTCTTTACACCATCCAGCTTCAAATACGAAAACGTGTTTTCCTTGTTCTTTTAAAGAATTATATTGTTCGACTGATTGTAATTTTTCCATCTTTAAGACCTCACTTTTTTTTTAGTTGTACGGAGTTTGCAATAGTCATTAATTCAGGAATTATATTATTCATATCCTCTGTCTCTACATTTCCTGTAACTTTAACTCCACCTGTGCTTGCAATGACTTCGTAAGATTCTTTATCTTTTTTCAAAACAGTCGCAAAGCCAAAACGGCCATTTTTTTCATAAGTCTTTTCTTTAACAATTTCTTCTTTTTCGCTCGATTGCAATGCTTTATAGAAGTGTTGGCTTTTCTTTGATTCATCTGGATTATAAAAAATAGAATAAGTTCTTTTACCTTTCGATAAAATTACATTCGTTTCATCGGAAGAATTTTTAACTTTATAACCTTGTGGTAGATAAAATTGTAAATGTTCAGTTGATGCCGTACTACTTTTGGGTTTCGCATTGAAAATTGTGTCTGCATCTGAAAGTCCTTGCGATATTTGGGAATCCACTGAATTACCACATCCTGCAATATTCAATATAAAAAGCGTTGATACAAATAGTTTGGTACATTGACGGAACATATGTAATTCCTCCATTCGTACTTATACTATCTTTATTGTAAAATGGGAGATTTTCCTATGCAACTATCGCGCATTTCTTGCTATTTCGAGTATTTTTGATAAAAGAAATATTGGCCAACCAATTGTTGTAATATATGTTCAAACATTTCTTTTCTATCGATCATTCCATCAGTCAGAATACCAATAGCGCCACTATTTTGACGTGTATCTAGTTGATGAATAAAATCATCCATTACAGGACCTAACTCTCGACCTGCTAATATTTGATCTGCTATTTCTTTAGGTAATGGGATTTGAGCACCTGCAGCGGTAAAGACTTTTCCATTTTCTAAAGCTAAAGATCCCCAATTACATAAATACATGATATCGTCAATCATTGTGACACCGCCCTCTAAACCGAAAGCAAGATTAGCACCTGTTTGTGCCAATGCATTTTGCGAGCGATTTATAGAACCTTTTCTAGTCTCTTCAGTTGACATCGGTTGTGCCGAAACGCCAGAATCTACCGAAATATGTTCAAATGTCAATATATCATGAAAATATTTTGTCATTACGGAAAGTACCGCACCAACTTTGGCTTTGTTTGTTGTACCAATTCCAACTTTCATCATGACACTTCCTAACTTCGAAAAATTAAAGGAGACTTCCAATCGGAAATCTCCTTTACTATAACAAATTATAGTTAGTTATATCCAGCTACCAAGCTTTTTAAATGCAATTACTACTAATTAGCTATTGCGTATTGTTTCTAATGTGGATTTGTCTGCATTTTTCACAAGTTTTACGATTAATTCTTTTGCTGCTTCAATATCATCTGTATGAATAACAGAAGCATGTGAATGGATATAGCGAGAACATATTCCGATTACCGTACTTGGGACACCTTCATTTGAAACGTGAACGCTACCAGCATCTGTACCACCTGGTGATACGAAGAATTGATATGGGATATTATTAGATTCTGCAGTATCCAATACATATTCACGCATTCCCTTGTGAGTAACCATCGTACGATCATAAATTCGAAGTAATGGCCCTTTACCTAGTTGACCAAATTGGTTCTTATCACCTGATACATCATTTGCAGGGCTTGCGTCTAATGCAAAGAATAAGTCTGGTTTAATCAGATTAGCAGAAACCTTTGCACCTCTTAAACCTACTTCTTCCATCACATTAGCACCTGAGTATAATGTATTTGGTAGTTTTTCGTCTTTTAGTTCTTTTAATAATTCGATGGCTAAACCACAGCCATATCGATTATCCCACGCTTTTGCCATGATTTTCTTAGGATTTGCCATTGGCGTAAACGGACATACTGGAATGATTGATTGTCCAGGTCGTACACCTAATTTAATCGCATCTTCCTTATCATCAGCACCAATATCAATCAACATATTGCTAATTTCCATTGGTTTTGACTGCATTTCTGGTGTTAGCAAATGTTTAGGAACAGAAGAGATTACACCTGGAATTGGACCGTTTGATGTATATACTTCTACTCTTTGCGCAAGCATTACTTGGTTCCACCAACCACCAAGAGTTTGGAAACGAATCATACCCTTATCTGTAATTTGAGTAACCATAAATGCTACTTCATCCATATGACCTGCAACTAAAATACGTGGACCATTTTCATCGCCTTTTTTAAGTCCAAAGATGCCTCCTAAATTGTCTTGGACAATTTCATCAGCATACTTTGATAACTCTTGACGCATATAAGCTCGAACTGCATGCTCATTCCCTGGAGCACCTGGTAATTCTGTAAGTGTTTTAAACATTTCTAGCATATCTTGTTTCACTATAAAAGCCTCCCTTAGAGCATTCATTTCCATTGTAGACAAAATAAAAAGAAAATTCTACCCATTCTATTTCGAATTTCGAAGTTTTTTACAAAAATAAGTAATTTTCATCCATCTAATTTTCACACATCGAACAGTTATGTTAAACTAATGGCATATACAGAAGGAGGCGTATCAAATGAAATTACAGGATTTCTTACTAGGAGTTGCTACAGGAATTGCTACTGCATATGTTATTAAAGAAGCCAGTGAAAAAGTAAGTCCATACAAAAATGCCAATTCAGTTTTAGATGAAATTAAAGACGCATTTAAAACTCAGGGGCCAATCGATGGATCATGGATTTTCATGGAGCCTCAATTATTCCACAAGGAAAGTATTGAAATTCCAGTATATAAAGGCGGAATCTCCCGTATCGAAGAAGGAGAAGCTGTCAACTTTGAATTTGCTGCAGATGCAAGAACAGGTTCTGTCGTTGATTTAGTAAGAGTATAATATTATAAATAATGTAATGGGATTTTCCCAAGAGTAAAAAAGTACAATTCAAAGCTAATTTGAATTGTACTGTTTGTTTTTCATACATAATTACTTTTAATATAGACTATTTCGTTGTATGTGATTCTCTTTTTCGTGGTAATTCATCAATTATTTTCTTACCAGTGGTATCCCATTTGATCAATCGTTTGAAGGCATCATGATAAAAACTAACCCAATATCCATTTTCTAAGATTTCTTTTACTAATTTTTCTTTTGCAAAGACCGAATTCATAGGATAGTCATCATAAGCCATTACCCATAATGGATTTTGATGTGCGTGAGTTGGCATTATATCTGCCATGTGTATGATTGTTTCACCTTTTTGAGCTAGACGGATAATACAATGACCATCACTATGCCCCCCTGTATGAACCATCAAAATACCTGGTAAAACTTCGAATTGCCCCTCAAATGGAATAACTTGATCGACAATTGGCTTCCAATTTTCAGTCCAATATGTATTGGCTGAACGAATATTCGGTTCACGCATTTCATCCCACTCTATTTGAGAAACCAATATTGAAGCATTTGCAAATGTAGGAACTAACTTATTATCGTGCCATTTTGTTAATCCACATGCATGGTCAAAATGTAGATGTGTCATTAATACATAGTCAATATCATCCGTTGATAATCCTAACTCTTGTAAACTACTATCAATCTGAGATTGTTCTTTCACACCATAATTTCGCAATTGCTTTTCTGTAAATTTCCCATTTCCTACACCAGAATCGATTAATAAATTTTTCCCCTTGTATTCGATTAATATTGGATCTGTTCGTAATTCGATTTGATTATTTTCATTTCCTTCATATTTTCGCGACCATAATGGTTTTGGTACAACGCCAAACATTGCCCCTCCATCTAAGTAAGTAACTCCTCCATTTAACCAAGTTAACTTCATATCATGGAATTGAAATGTATCCATACTATGAATCCCCCTTTGTGTATTTTCACTCATCGCTAGTAATGCGAGATGCTTCATATAATTGTAACATGTTATAAAATACTTGTACTATTTACTTTAAAATTAGACAAAATTTTCTATAATATAATAAAATAGATAATTATATCTATTATTTCTGTAAAATATAGTTATAAAGGTTCAATACCAAAAGCTTTTTCATGAAAAAAGGGGGATGCTTTATGGAAATTCACACTGATTTTGAAATGATATGTGAGCACTACCTAGAATTATTGACAAAAATCGAAAAAATCAATACGGAAGACTTTTCATCAAAAGCCTTGCAAAAAGAACTGTGTATACAATTACACCAATTAGAAAAAGAAATAATACTTCAATCTCAAATACATATGAAGTAAAAAAGAGGTGTCTTAAATGTTTGTACAATTTAAGACACCTCTTAATGGTATTTACGCTATCAATCATAGTCGTTATTCAGAAACTTATTTTGTTTGAAATTGAGCTTCTAAACGATAGATTGGTTGCCCTTTAGAAGAAAATTTTTCTTCATATTCTGTCATCACGTTATCTTCTGGCATTTCTTGATGCAAATCAAGAGATACATAGTTAAGTTTCATACCATAGTGTGACATGCTCACTAGAGAGAATTCAAATAATCCGCGGTTATCTGTTTTGAAATGTACTTCTCCATTGTCTATTAACACTGATTCATATAATTTTAAAAAGTTCTTATGTGTTAATCGTCTTTTAGCATGTCGAGTTTTTGGCCAAGGATCAGAAAAGTTTAAATATAAACGATCTACATCATTTTTGGCAAAATACTTTAGTAAATCTGCACCATTCACCATAAGTAATCGAACATTTTTTGGTGTCCCAGCTGCTATCACTTTTTCTGCAGCTTTCACAATTACACTATCAAATAATTCTATGCCTAGATAATTGATCTCTGGATTTTGCAATGCCATACCAGTTATAAATTGTCCTTTTCCTGAACCTACCTCAATATGCAAAGGATTATCATTTCCAAATAGCTTCTGCCAATTTCCTTTATATTGCTCTGGATCAGGAATGATAATTTCAGAATGCTCTTTTATAAAATCTGCTGCCCATGGTTTGTGTCGAACTCTCAATGTATTTCCTCATTTCTATATTTTTCATACAACTCAACATTTAATTATTCAAGAAAATAATATCTTAGTCAAGGAGACTTTCTAGCTAGTTTCCAGGAATCTGATAATTTCACTTTGAATAATTTCATTAAATGTAAATTCTGCTTCAAGCATATTCACTATCAGTATGTGCAATGACATTGTCATCCATAATTTTTAAGATATAATTGGTTATCTGCAAATAATCTATAGAGGCTGTTATGAATGATTTTCAACAGTATGGTCAGGTGAAAGCAATGGTTCATCATCTGAATCTAATCTGTGGTAAGAAGTTGTTTGCACCTTATCTAGTAAGAATTGAACAGCTTTAAACTGCATAAGTTTCATCGGTGATGGATTTTTACTCAAATGACTAAACCAATCTGTGTATTTTCTTTTATCAACAAATTCGACACCAAAACTAGATCCAGGATAGTCAATGTAACCATTTCTAGAAAGTACAACTTTACGGATAGGTAAGTCAATTTCGTTCTTACGGAAAATCTGTTTTATAACGGATTCCATGCGATTTAGTCCAATAAGCGGACTGAGAACTTTTTTATCGATTTTCCCTACTTTTTTCTTCCAAAATCTATTACTGTCTCCAACAAACACCGCTTGCACTTCTTCTTCAAGTACTTGGATACAATAACAATCAGTTGGTGTTAGTAAAATGATTCCTAATTCAACAGGTGCCTTTTTCACTTGAAGAATTGGATAGTAAAATAGAAAATAACTATCTGGCAGACGTTGTGTAAATGCTCTTAGTAATGAATCACGATAATATTTTGGTTCTACATACGACTTTTCTCGAAGTGTTGAACTTGCCCATTTAAGCTGAAACTGAAATAGTTGATCTATATACATTTTTTTCAGTTCTTCAATTGTTTGTGGATAATAGATGATTGTAGGTTGAAACATAAAAGCAGTTTCCTCTTCAGGTATAACATCTTCATCTGGTTGTGTATGTAACTCTTCAGATAAGTCATTAAGAAAATCTCCCTTATCACCGATATCGTTACTTTCTTCCCAAGGATCTAATTTCTTTTTTCTTTTAAAAGATAATATTCGTTGAATAAAACGATTGTGTGGTTTTTCTTCAATTTCTTCATGCTCCCACTGTGGGATTTCCTCACCAGATTGCCACTCGCTTTTCATACGTTCCCATTGCATTCTTTTTAATCTAACAAATTGGGTTGGGTATCTTTTTAAATCACTTTGATAGCGTGAAACATAATCTTGTAGTTTAACTAATTGTGCCATATCATTTTCTCCCCAAAGTTTGAAATAAACAGAAAGTTATATAAATCTATTTTACCACGATAGCAGTAGAAAAAAAGGGATATATGAACCACTTGAGTCAATTCCATAAATTAGTTTCTAATTATAAAATCATAAAAATAATTAACCATCGAACATTCAAATCGAACATTCAAATATGATATGTTCGATGTTCAAAGGACCGAATTCACATAACTTGTTGTACTTTTTCTTCAAATGCTTGTTGTATTTTCCGTGTAAAATCACCAGGTTTACCTGAATTTATAATAGAATCATCTATTTTTATGATTGGTGTTATTTCAGAAGTGGTAGATGATAAGAAGACCTCATCCATTTGTAATAGTTCTTCTTTTGTCATAGGCTCCTCTACAACTTGTATGCCTAATTCTTGGCAACATTTCATCACAACCTGGCGTGTAATCCCATTTAAAATATATTGGTTTGTTGGATGTGTATATAATACACCGTTCTTAATACCGTAAATATTAGAAGAAGATCCCTCTGTAACTATCTCTCCGCGATGTTGAATGGCTTCATAACAGTTAGCCTCGTGCGCCTTTTGCTTAGCAAGAACATTGCCAAGTAAATTTAAACTTTTTATATCACATCGTAGCCAACGTATATCTTCAACAAGAATGGCACTAACGCCATTACGGTGATTATTGACAGGTCTTTCTGCTGTTTGCGTATAAGCGATCAAAACAGGTTCAGTAGGCTCAATAGGAAAAGCATGATTTCTTGGCGAAACTCCCCTTGTTATTTGTAGATAAATATGGCCATCAACTAACTCATTTTCTTCTACAAGATCGTAAAGCGTTTTATGTAAAACATCTTTTGTATATGGGATGACAAGGCGAATTGCATCTGCACTTCGGTATAATCTGTCGATATGCTCTGTTGGGGTAAATAAATTCCCATTATAGACTTTAATAACTTCATATATCCCGTCACCAAATTGATATCCCCTATCATTAATAGACAGTTTCATCTGGTCATTGTCAATTAAATCATTATTTAATAACATTTTTTCCATTCATTTTGCACTCCTTATTTTTTTATTTCTTTTCATTATACACAAAGAAAAGATGTGGTGAGATACAAATTCACCACATCTTTTTATCTATTTTGAAGTCAAGCTTATCTTTTCTGGCTTGCTGTATTCTAGATAAACCGAAGAAATACGGATAAAGCTTTCTGTTGTATTGAAGATTTGATTTGTTTTCAATAAATCCTTTTCCTCATCTGATAATACATCCTTAATCTCATCATATTGTTCTCCTGGGCCTGTATTTTTCCAAGCAATAAATTGAATTGCTCGTCCAACATTTGTAAAAGTGTTATCACGTATTTTAGGATTAATCGCCCCACTAGATAAAATCCCTCTTTTTTTAGGATTACCAACTGCGACGTTTCGAATATCATTCTTTTCAATAGTTGGGGTTTTCCAATTCATCACTCTTATTGCATCATTTCTCATCGTATCAATCGTATTTCCTCTAATAACTACATTCGTGTGAAGATGTCCTCCTGAATATTTGTGAGTTCCTATTGAGCGATCCAAATTTTTAAATACGTTATTAATGATGTTCACACGATTATTCGCTGTACAATCAAAATTACTCCATTTCGAACTCCAACCTAATGTTGTTTTATCAGGAGTATCAATATTAATGGCTTCTTTAATATTTCGGTCTGATGGTTTTGAATCGATAAATTGGTTATTTTCAATTGTGACATCTTCAGAGGCATCCATTTCGATAAAATGACCAGCATTCATATTACGAAATTCGATATTAGAAATATGAACATTTTTGTTATGGCCCATAATAATTGCAAAGCTACTTAGCTTATAATTCAGATTAAAAACAACTTTTCCTTTTCCGATAAAGCTTATGTTTTTTTCACCATTATGTCCGCTTACAACTCGTTCTTTTTTAGATAAAGATGGACGAATCAGTTGGAAAATAGAGCTAGAAGGATTCATAACTGTTGTACCAGTTTCATCACCTTTTCTAATTTCCGTGCCATCTTCAAATTCTAATGTTACATTTGACGGAACATATAGCACATTTGAAATTGTATATAAGCCCTTTGAGAAAATAATTTTCCCTCCACCTTGTTTTTCAAGTTGCTCCATATAAGAACGTAGTGCATAGTATTGTTTCGTTTCTGGAGTGTAGGAAGCGCGCAAAAGAAATTCTTTGTTAAGAGTTGGTGATTCAGGGGTTACTCTATATTCTCTTTTTCCAATATCATTCATATTCGTTATTTCAATTTTTTCTACTGGCTCCGTCGAATTATTCTCAATCTGCATATTATATTCTTCTAAATCTCTTCCTTGATTTGATGCAAGAGCTTTTTTCGTTCCTAATGTGACCGTATTATTATTTGATGGTTCATTTAAATCATTTTGTGCAGCTAAAAATACGGCAATTTGCATATTTGTAAATTGATTGAGCTGTATGATTGGTTTATAAGTACCTTTCACAAAAATCCCATAATCCCCATTTACAGAATCAATCTTATTATTTTCAATAGTAGGCAACTTCCAATTTTTCATAACGATTGCGCTAGCAGTTGTATTTTTAATTGTATTATTTAAAATTTTCACTTTAGAGTGAAAAATATCTACAGTAAATTGGTTGGAACTTATTGCTTCATAAACTCCATCAAATTTATTTTTTTCGATTAATACTTGTGAATTTGGAGTTTCATCATACATACTCCATCCAACTTTATACGTTCCATAAGAAAAGTCAGCTGCTTCAATACTAATTGACGGCTTGGATTTAGATTTTCCCTTTGTGAAAGTATTATTAATGATTTTCGAATTCTTCGTTGCCACTAACTGAATAAAATATCCTTCGTTTGCATTTTGAAATTTGATATTGCTTATTGTAAGGTTTTGGTTATGCCCTGTAATAATACCATTCACCTTTTCTTCATCTTTCAAATCGATAGTTGCCTTACCATTACTTGTTATCGTAATATTTTTGGAACCCGTATACCCATCATGAAGATCTCCATTCTTTTGGATACTAGGGGCTACTAGCTGAAACATGGATTTTGAAGGTTTCAATGAATTGCCTGTTTCCATACTTTTTTCTAATACCACACCATTATTTAATCGTATAGTGACATTTGATGGTACAAATAATGTATTTGTTATTTTATATGTACCTTTTTTTAATATTAAGGTTCCTCCTCCATTAACTTCTAACATTTCAAGATAGGACCTCAGTGTATAATAATTTTTTGTTTTGGATGAATATGTTCTATATTTTTTCATCTTTTGATTTATAGGAGTCGTACTTGGAGAAATTGTGTAAGTTTTCTGGCTGGCTAATGCGATTAAATCGTTATTTTTAAGATATAAAATACTAAACAGAATGCATAAAGATGCTATGTATATACTAATTTTAATCATTTTCTTCATGGTAAAATCACTCCTTCTTTAAAATAAGTTTTGATTTACTATTTGATCGATTGATGCGACATTTAACTATCCTAATCACCTTCTATCAATAATTATTTGTACTTGTTTAACCTTATTATTTGCGATAAGAATATTGTTATTCTGCTGTTATCAAATTTACTAAAAAACGAATTTATCCATTCCCTATACTTGGATGAACTCTAAACTCATAACATATCCTAAAAATTAAAACAGCCCTCATTTAAAGAAAACATGAGGACTGTAATTATATTTTACCATTTATTTGGCATATATGGAAGACTACTAGTTATTTTTTGTGCCTAATTCGACAATAGCATCAGCATAAATCGCTGCTGCTTTAACAAGGTTTTCGATTATTACATATTCATCCGCTTGGTGAGCTAAATCAGGTTCTCCAGGGAATAACATACCAAATGCTACGCCAGTCTCTAATTCGCGTGCATAAGTACCACCACCGATAGATAGCAATTCAGCCTTTTCACCTGTATTTCGTTCATATACTTTTGAAAGTTTTTGAATTAGCTCTTCTTTTGGATCAACATAATGTGGTTTGGAGTCATCAACCACATCAAGTGCAAAGCCAAGTTTTGCTACAGTAGAGCTTGCAGCTGTAATCTTTTCTTCATATGGATAAGATACAGAATAGCGCATACTTACATCAACTTGACCGCCTTTACCTTCTTCAAAAGTAACTACCCCAGCATTTAAAGTCGTATCCCCTGACATCTCATCTTTGAATGCAAGATCTAATGCACGACCACGAGATTCATTTGCAAAACCGGTTACTAAGAATTGAGTAAATTCTTTTGACTGTGGTGTTGTAAATACGGTGTTCAAATATTGAGCTAATTTTACAGCTGCATTAATACCAGCATTTGGTTCCATCGCATGTGCGGAACGACCTTTTATCGATAATTTAAACCCATCTGAAGTTTCTTCAATGTTTCCTTCTAATTCAGCAAAATTCAAATAAGCATTAAACGTCAATTCAAATTCTTCTGGTACATTTCGAACAATGGCTTCAGCAAAATCTGGTACCATATTAATACGGTGACCTGCATGGAATGATACTAGTTGTTCTTTTTCTTGTGATTTAGATTGTTGGCGGAATGAAATTTCAGCAATTCCTTTTTCAGCATTAATAATTGGGAAATCAGCATCCGGCGCAAATCCTAATGTTGGCATTTCTTCTTTTTCTATATAACGCTTAACACAGCGGAAACCAGTTTCTTCATCTGAGCCAACGATCATTCGAACTCTACGATCTAATTTAATGCCTGCGTCTTTGACCATTTTCATAGCTAACCATGCTGCCATCGTTGGTCCTTTATCATCAATAGACCCACGACCAAATAATTTACCATCTTCTACAACAGCACCAAATGGAGGATGTATCCAATCACTACCAGCAGGAACAACATCGACATGACAAAGGATACCGACTAATTCTTCACCTTCACCCATTTCGATATAACCAACCATATTATCGATCAATTTTGTTTTTAACCCTTGGCTTTTACCTTGTTCAAGCATCCAGTCCAATGCTTCTTTTGGCCCTTTACCAAATGGAGCATCAGCAGAAACTGTACTTTCATCTAACACACTGTTTATTTGTACTAATTCTTGTAAATTGCCAATTAACTCATCTTGGCGTTGTTGGGCATTTTTTAACCAATCCATTAAAATTTCCTCCTTTAAATAACTAATTACTATTTTACACCCTTTCATTCTTTCCACATAGGAATATCAAAAATCCGTATATTAAAGTAAATTTTTGATATTTCATTCGAGTTTAAAGACTTGTACTTTGTTACAAACATAAAAACTTAATCAAAAGTATGGAAAAGTCAAGTAACATTCGCTATAATGAAATTGTCAGACAATAAAGTCTGACCATTAAAATTGAAAAGGGGATGTCTAAGGCAAACTAAATTAGGAGCCTGAATACCTCACAATTATTTTCGTCCGCTAGTCTTGAGAAATAAGATGAAGGAGTGGTTCACCAATGAAACCAACCACTGATCGGATGCTTAATCGGATAAAAGATGTGTATATGTACATTCATAGTAAAGGTACTGTGACTACGCAAGATTTAGTCGATGAATTCGGCATCACTCCTCGCACCATTCAAAGAGATTTGAATGTGTTAGCCTTTAACGATTTGGTCGAAAGCCCAAGTCGTGGCAAATGGACAACGACGCGTAAGAAAGTGAAAATGACATCTTAGAAAGGTTCAACGAGTTGGATCTCACGCTTTTCGTTGAATGGACGGTCAACTCGCCATATGCTGGTGGCAAATTCGTCTAACATGTTAATACGCAAATTATGAACGTTTAAAAAAAGAATGACCTTGCTGCGTCGCTCGGTCATTCTTTTTATTTTTATTTTATTTTAAATGCTGAGGGCGCTCGATTAAGGAAGATAGCCTAAGTTCGCCACGTCCTGTGGCAACGGCTATCTGACCCACTTCCTGTGGTCCCGCGACAAGCACTGGAAGGCCCGAATCGAAAGCATCTTCTCAGCTTTCGAATGAGGGTCTGAAGTGTCTCGAGCAGCTAGCGCCCGAAGCTGGATATCTTTTTATGCTGAGGGAACTCATTCTGTTAACGAATACTCTCAATTTCTTCAGCAGTTAGCTCTCGGTATTCTCCTAATTTCAATCTATCGTCTAACAACAAATTCCCCATTGATAATCGTTTTAGATAAATCACCTTTTTACCTACTGCTTCGAACATTCTCTTCACCTGATGAAATTTCCCTTCTGAAATTTCCAACTCAATTTCAGAAATCTCACCAGAATTTATAATTGTTAGTTTACCAGGTTTCGTATGATATCCATCATCTAAAATTACGCCTTGGCGAAACTGTTCTATATCTTCAATTACTACTCTACCGTCCACTCTTGCATAATACACTTTTGGAACGTGCTTTTTCGGAGACAATAAGTTATGTGCTAAAACTCCATCATTCGTGATTAATAAGAATCCTTCTGTATCCTTATCCAATCTTCCTACTGGGAAAGGATTGAAATGTGCATGAACTGGATCAAGCAAATCAATTACAGTTTGATCATATAGATCTTCTGTAGCAGAAATCACACCTGCTGGCTTATTCATCATTAAGTAGATATATTCTTGATAGATGACTCTCTCACCAAGCACTGTGACACTTTGCTTGTCTGGATCAACGTGGAGTGATACATCTTTTGCTACCACCCCATCAATAGATACTGCCTTCATCTTTAGCAGTTTCTTCACTTCTTTACGTGAACCATAACCCATATTTGATAATAATTTATCTAAACGCATTGCTACCTCCTAAAGTCCAAATTTACGACCAATTTTAGTAATTTTTTCACCAAGTAGTTTTTGCGCTAGTCCAATTCGTAAAGATAAAAAGCCATAAACAACTACAGCGATAGTAATACATATAACCAAATATAAAAGCGCAAGTAATTTCGAATGCGCAACGCCGAACATCAATACTAATACTTTATGTGTCACAATGACAAATGCTGCCATAATAATCGTTAATGCAATAATGAGTATAGAACGTCTTATAACCATTTTAGATTTATAATTTAAGGCTTTTTTCAAAACAATGATATTGATCAAAATTGAGATTAAATAGCCAATCGCTGTTGCCATAATAGCACCTTTTGTTTCAAACGATTGGATTAAAGGAATGTTAATCGCTAATTTAACTAAAATTCCCGTTAATAAACTAAAGACAATCCATTTTTGATAATCAATTCCTTGTAATAATGCAGCAGTAACCTGGAACAAAGCAAAGAGAATGGCTACTGGTGCATAGAAAGCTAATATGCTAGAACCCATAGCACTTTCTGAATACAATAAATGATATATATCTGTAGATAACAACGAAATACCCACTACAGCAGGCAATGTGACAAATAATAAGACTTGATAGGTCTTGTCCATTGCATTGATCAATGCACCATTTTGTTTTCTTGTATAGTAGTTTGTAATTGCCGGTACTAATGCCATCGAAAAACCAGTTGCAAGCATTACCGGAATGATAACAATTTTCTGTGTTGTAAAGTTTAACATACCCAAATACTCATCCGAAACTTTTGCTAAACCAATATTAGACATTGCGGTATTAAATGTTAACATATCTACTAATTGAAAAAGCGGGTTCGCAATCCCCACAAATACATAAGGAATAGAATATGTGATAACTTCTTTATAAATACTTGTATATGATAATTGACCTGATGATACACTGCTTTTCAACTTTAGATCGAACTCTGGCTTTAACCTACGCCAATAATACCAAAGCGCAATTAAGCCTGCTAGTGCTCCGATAAATGCTGAAAATACAGCAAATGAAATAGCTGTTTGTGCAGTTCCATGGAAAACTCGCATTACAAGGAATGCGCCTACTAAAAGAACAATAATACGAATAATTTGTTCTACAAGTTGGGAAATAGCTGTAGGCTCCATATGATCATAACCTTGGAAAAATCCACGAACCAAGCTCATAAATGGCACTACGATTAACGCAAAGCTAATCCATCGAATAACTCCTGCAATTTGTGATACAGAAAATACTTGCTCTTCATCTTTAATGACTAGATGCGCAATTGGATCTGCTAATAAAAACAAAGCCAAAAATGTTACAAAACCAGTAAGCGTCATAATCATCAAGCCTGATTTGACAAGCTTTCTACCGGACGCATAATCACCTAGACTGTTATATTTTGCTACAAATTTTGATACTGCAATCGGTGCGCCAGAAATAGCTATCGATAGCATAATTGTATATGGAACATAGGCATACGAATATAATGCCACGTTTTTTTGCCCAATAATGGCGTAAAACGGGAATATGTAAACGAGGCCAAGTACCTTTGATAAAAACATGCCAATAGTTAATATGGCAGTGCCCTTCATTAAAGATGACATAATACCCTTCCAATCTATCCAATTCTAATAAACCTAAATTTTAGTTTACAACTCGTCATACAATTACTCAAATACTTTCTTTACTTCGTGTATAATTAATTTAAAAAAGAGAAAGTGAGTTCCCCAAATGTATGATGTAATTGTGGTGGGTGGTGGCCCATCTGGTCTAATGGCCGCTATTGCCGCCGGTACTGAAAAAAAGAAAGTCCTTCTTCTAGAGAAAGGTAATAAGTTAGGACGTAAATTAGCCATTTCAGGTGGTGGACGTTGTAATGTTACTAATCGCCTACCAATTGATGAAATCGTCAAAAACATCCCAGGAAATGGACGTTTTTTATACAGTCCATTCACTGTTTATAACAATGAAGATATAATTGCCTTTTTTGAAAATCTTGGTGTTGCGCTAAAAGAAGAAGACCACGGTCGAATGTTCCCTGTCTCAAATCGTGCACAAGATGTCGTCGATGCTATGCTAAAAGAGTTGGATCGTTTAAAGGTAGAAATCCGCCAAAATACTCCTGTCGCAAAATTATTAATGGATGATGAGAAAATTCTTGGTGTTCGTTTAAGAGATGGACAAGAGATTAAAGCTGGTGCAGTTGTCGTTGCTGTTGGTGGAAAAGCAGTTCCAAAAACGGGTTCCACAGGTGATGGCTATCCATGGGCTGAAAAGGCGGGTCATTTAGTAACAGAACTTTTCCCAACAGAAGTTCCCTTGCTTTCCAATGAGACGTTTATTCGAAGTAAAGAGTTGCAAGGATTAGCATTGAGAGATGCAATAATTTCTGTTTTAAATAAAAAAGGAAAACCAATAATCTCCCATAAAATGGACATGCTTTTTACACACTTTGGATTGAGTGGCCCTGCAATTTTGCGTTGTAGTCAATTTGTGGTAAAAGAAATGAAAAAGAACGGAGGAAATCCTGTTACTATTCAAATACAAGCTTTAACTGAATATAATGCAGAATCCGCATTCCAACTATTATTTAAATTAGCAAAAGCTGAACCGAAAAAAGCTTTAAAAAATGTCTGGAAGGGACTTACCCCTGAACGTTGGTTGTTATTCTTAATGGCTAAAGCAAATATTGATGAATCATTAACTGGTGCAGACCTTTCCGCTGACCAAACCCGACATCTTGCCAAAAATCTTGTTGGATTTGAAATGACAGTCAATGGTACACAACCATTAGAAAAAGCCTTTGTCACAGGTGGTGGAGTATCAACTAAAGAAATTGAGCCTAAAACAATGGCCTCCAAAAAGAAAAATGGTCTATACTTCTGTGGAGAAATTCTAGATATTCATGGTTATACAGGCGGCTATAATATCACCTCCGCCCTTGTTACTGGAAGAATTGCAGGAATGAGTGCAGCACAATATGTAAATCCGTAAATAGAAAGCTATATAAAAAGAAAAAGGTGAATTCAAGTGTTTTAAACACCTGATTTACCTTTTTTCTTATTTAAGCAGGTTCCATTTATAAAACTGATTCAAGAAAATACTTCCACTAAATAACGTCCAATTTCTTTTTTAATATATAGTTCAAAGGCTGATAAACTTTCTCCCTTTTTAATCTTATCCTTTAATCTAGAAATAAATTGTTGGTTATCATAGTCTTGTTGAACTAACACATCCAAAACATGCAAAATTTGCTGATTTGTATTTTCTGATAAATCCGTATCCAAAGGAATGCCATCGCTCTTTACAATTTGAAGAGGATTTTTTTCAAAGGGTACAGGGGCTATATGACTAATCCCATTTACTAGACTTGGGTCACCTATGAATAATATTCTTTCATTATTGATGTAGACATTAAATAATCCGGTGATTCTTTGATTTTCTTTCGTAAGAAAGATAACTCTCTCTCTAAAATCTGTTATTGATTCAAGGAATCTTCCAACAGTCGGATGGACATTTACCTCTACCTCAACGATGCATTCATCATCATCTATTGACAACTCATCCTCATATTCCACTAATCTCACTGCCCCTTTTTGAACAGGGATTTCCGAGTCTCTTATTAATATTTTTACAATTTCCATATAAAATCAGCTCCTAAAATTGAGCAGCCCTTAATTGAATAGATGGTGCCTTTGGTTGTAATGGCATATGCTTTGCTTTCGTATCAATAACCCAATTCATGACATCTATAATATGTTCAGGCATTTCCATTTCTAATTGTTGTTGAAAAGCATCAATTGATTGTTCTAATTGATCCATTTTTTCTGTATTTTTTAAAATTGCATCTAATTGAAGTTCTAATGATTTGCTTGATGATAATTCAAAAACTAGTCGTTGTTCCTTCAAATAGCTTAAATTAATCTTTTCTTGTCCAGGAAGATAGGAATGAATGAAAACAGGCAGTTTCTTTCTCAGTGCTTCGCTGATTGTCACTCCACCTGGTTTTGTTATAATGCCATCAACTTGATCATAGAGGTCGTTCATTTCTTCTCTTGAAGAAATATACGGTAAAGGTTGAACGTTTTCGGTATTCCAAGAAATAATTTCATCGTAAAGTTTTTCGTTGTTGCCACAAAGAACGATAAAATCATATTGCTTTAAGTTTTTCAGTTCAGTTGATAACTTCAATATTCCGCCTAACCCACTATTTCCACCTGCGATTAACAGTTTCGGCTTTACATTTTGCAATGTCCGAGTGGTTATTTTAATAATTTCTTCATGAACAGGAATACCCGTCACGATAATTTTTTCACTTGGAATATGATCTATATCTATTAAATTTTCCTTTACTTCTTTACTAGGAACAAAATGAAGTTCTATGCCTTCTTTAGCCCAAAAATTATTTATAAAAAAGTCTGTATATGCATTAATAACAGGGATGTTACATCTTCCCATCCTTTTTAGTTTACTAATTAGATAAGAGGGGAATCCATGTGTGCAAACGATTAAATCAGGCTTTTCTTCTGAAATTAACGCATACATTTTTCTCAAGAAATATCTTTCGTAAAATTTTAATATTTGTTTTGGTCTGTTTGATGAAAAAAAACGTTTTTGATAAATAAAATCATAGGATTTAGGTGCAATCTTAATCCAATTCAAATAATTTTTGGAGATTAATTTTTCCAATGTCTTGTTGGAATAACTTATAATATCTACTTTTTTTAAAGTAATATTTTCATCTCTTATTTTGATCATATCCATTATTGCGTCTGCAACTTGATGATGTCCTGATTGCATTCGTAAGAGTGGTAAGAAAAGAATTTTCTTCATTTTTTGCACTCCTTTTACACCTATATAGAACTGTAATGATTGCTTCTAATTTAGGTACCTCATAAGCTTCTGTTTAACAATTTGACAATATCATTGTTTTTTTTAAATCTTGCCGTTTTAATGTATTTTTAATTTAATATTTAGGTTACTTTTATGATTTACAAAACTAAAATTGTCCAAATAAAAAACGTAAGAATGTTGTGTAGTTACATTCTTACGTTTTTATTTGACGGTTTCTTATTTTTTTCACTATTAGTTGTGCTAAAAATAGGACAAAAAGTAAAAGTCCAAAATAAGGTACATACTTTGGATTGATATAAATGACTTTAGCCGTATAGTAACCCACTAAAATAATTGGAATTGTCCAAATCACACTACCTATTAAGGAAAATAAAATAAAAGAACGAAATGGAAAATGAGCAATACCAGCAAAGTAAGGACTAATTTGTCTAACTCCTGGCAGGTAGAAGCCAAATGTTATAGCTTTATGCCCATTTACTTTGTATCTACTCTCTATTCCACTCCATCGTTCTTTCGTCAATCCAACGTATTTTCCGTATCTATTGACAAACGGCTTTCCCAGGTACTTTCCACAAGAATAAGCAGTAAGCATACCTATAAAGGCACCTAATTCTGAATAAATTAGAGCTGAACTCATTGCGAGATGCTGATGTCTGATTAATATACCTGTTAAAAACAATAATGATTCTTCAGGAGCAGGGACTCCAACAATTCCAAAAAACAAGCAGATAAATAGAATGATATAACCATATGAATCGATATATTCTGTAATTACATCTATACTCATAGATTCCTCTCTAACTCTTTTAAAGTGATAAATCTCCTATTTTTTTCTTTACTTTCCTTTAGGAATAATTCTAAATTTCTAATCATATATGCAGGTGCTTCTTTTTCCGCACCTAAAGTATCCCCATTATCATGTAAGACGAAAATAACTCCTTCATTTGCAGAATTCCGCAATTCATCCAATAGTCCATTTTTGGCTTTATCAACCTTCCAATCTCCAAAAATGTATGACCACATGATTTTAGTGTATTTTTTACTAACAATCAGTGTAAATAAATTGAAATGCCCCCATGGTGGTCTATAAAACGATACCTTTTCCCCAGTGCATTCCGTTATCGCTTTTTCTGTCATTTCTAATTGTTTCTTTAGTCGAAATGGGGACATAATCCAGCTTGAAATATGTTCATAGCTATGAATGCCAATTGTATGTCCCTCATTTGACATACGTTTAATGATTTCGGGATATTTCTGTACATTCTCTCCAACTACAAAAAATGTAGCTTTTACATCATACTTTTTCAATACATCCAATAATTGTGGCGTATATTTTGGATTAGGCCCATCATCAAAGGTTAAAGCCATTTCTTTTGTACGAATTCGTTTAGTGATTCCCTTTTCAAATACACGAATAATGACTGTAGGTACTGCCCCATAAGAAAGAAACAATAGTACGACAATCCCTATTCCTATTAATGCATATGACACTTTTCATACAGCTCTTTTCAATTTTATTTTTATCAAGGAAGTTAAGTACTTCAATTCGGTAAGAAGAGTTCAACTTCTGTTCCTACGTTTTCTACACTCTTCACCTTTATCTCCCCTTCATGCTGCTTCATAATCTGTTTGGCAATGGCTAGACCTAGACCTGTACCGCCAGTTTCTCTGCTTCTCGCTTTATCAATCCGATAAAATCTTTCGAAAATATTGTTAATCTCACTTTCAGGAATACCAATTCCATAGTCTTTTACTCGAATGACTGTAGCATTTTCCTGATTTTCTAAATATATATCGATTTTTTCCTTGCTATATTTAATAGCGTTATCAAGAAGGATAATCATGACTTGTTTTAGTTTTAATTCATCTGCTATTACAGTCAACGATTCGTCACTATAATGGAGATCTATCTCTCTTTTATATGCCCTTTGTATTTGTTTAACTATATCCTTATTAAAAGCTATTAGGTCAATTGTTGTTTTTTCTAATACATTTTCTAATTCAGTATTCGCTAAATCCAGGAATTTTTCTGTCATCAACTGTATTCTTGTAGCTTCCGAATGAATAACGTCAACTGCGTCTAATGCTACTTCTTTATTTTGTATTCCATGTCTTCTTAAGAAATCTGCATAACTTTTAATAACAGTAATAGGTGTCTTGAGTTCGTGGGAAGCATCTGAGATGAATTGCTGTTGTTTTTCAATATTATTATCTAGACGATCCATCATACGATTAAAGGTAACGGCCATTTTTTGTAATTCATCTTTCGGTTGACCTTCAATAACCATATGCTTAGTGATACCGCTTTGCTCAATTTCTTCCATCGTATCAATCATATTGGATACAGGTCGAATAAGAATATTCGCTAGCCATTTACCACCTATAAGGGATAGTAAGGCTCCTAAAATCGTACATGCAATTAAAATGGATAGTAAAACATCCTTTCCCAACTCTAAACCGACTAACCTTTCTCCGATTTCAAGGGTTTTAATCACTTGTCCATTGGATTCAATTGGAATCCTCACAACCAACATTTGTTCTTCTCCTTGGGCTGTTCTTACTAAATATCGCTTGGACTTTGTTTTCGTAACAAATTCCCCTTTTATTTTGCTAGAAATTTGTTGATTATGTGTGACTTGATTCATAATTTTTGACCCTGGCTCTATAATTCGAATAAAAGACCCGTTGGTTAAATACTTTGTTAATTTTCCTTTAATGACTTCATTTGAATCTCCATTATTAATATCCTCTAAAATTGCATCTGCATTTTGAAGAACTACCTTTTCTTCTACATTTACGGTGACTTTCAAAAAGGAGTAAAATACGGCAATATTCACGACTATTAATACACAAATAATCCATGCAGTCGTAATTAGATTTATTTTGTTGGTGATTTTCATAAATCTACCCCTCCTTTACGATATATCCCACGCCCCTAACTGTCTGAATAATGGCTGGACTTGCAAAGCCTTCATCTACTTTCTTTCTCAAGTGCCATATATATACATCAATAACATTGGTATCTCCTTCATAATCATAATCCCACACGTCTTTTATAATATTTTCCCTTGTAACAATTTTATTTTTATGTGCAATCAAATACACAAGTAAGTCAAATTCTTTTGGAGTTAAAGAAATAGGCGTATCAGCTCTTGTCACTTCTCTTGTTTCTACATTGATCGATAAGTCATTGATTGTTAAAATAACATCCTTATTATTAGTAGCATTTGCAAGAATTTCATGTTGACGAAAACAAGCTCGAACTCGCGCAAGCAATTCTTCCATCTCAAAGGGTTTCGTAATATAATCATTTGCCCCAAAATCTAATCCAGTTACTTTATCCATTGTTAGATTGCGAGCTGTCAATAAAATAATGGGCATTGTTTTATTTTCTTTACGTACTCTTCTTAATACTTCCATACCATTCATCTCGGGCAACATAATATCTAATAACATTAGATCAATTTTCCCTTGCAACCCTACTTCTAATCCAAACTTACCGTTATTTGCAATAACAACTTCATAACCTTCATATTCAAGTTCTAACTTCAATATTTTAGCAATTTGAAATTCATCTTCTACGATTAAAATTCGTTTCACCATGGTATACACCTCTTGAGTTATATCTCCACTTTAATGTAGCACTTTTTTAATACATAACTTCATTTTTTAATGTAACTTTAATCTTTTTATATCTGCTTTTTAAAGACCTGTTTATCCAAACTAATAGTGTGAAAATAAAAAAACAAGTTCAAAGGTATTTTTTCTTACCCTTGAACTTGTCTTATTTTAAAGCAAGATTCACCAATTTATTCGTCTGAATCACCATCTGATGAATTTGAATAATCTACAGTAGTATTAGAATTATTTTCGTAAACAATTTTACCGCCTAAGTGTCCAGTTACTGCTAATGATGCTATGCCGCCAAGACTTAGAAGGACAATTAGTACAGACATAATACCACCTCTGAGTGCTTTACTTTGTAAAAAGCTAAATTTAAAAATATTATGTCTGAAAAGAATTTTAATAACTGTTAATACGCTAAAGATAATCATTGAAATATCAGCGAAATTTTCATGAGGTTCTATCTGACTTTCTACGGCATCTCCCCATTTACTTTCTGCAAAATGCTCTGCTCCATCTCCTGTAGCAAGGGTTACAAAACCTGAAATCACCCCTAAAACAAGTAATAGAGTACCGAATTTATTTAATAATTCCTTTTTCGCAAAAACGTTCACAATTTCGATTACCCCTGCTAAAATTAATAACGCAATTGGAAAATGAACAACTAATGGATGTAATGGCATGTTTATGCTCCTCTCTTTTTTTTTCATCATAAAGATTGAATCTGAAAAAGGGCTGAAATTCTATAATTTTCAAAATTTTAGGGGATGTATTCCTCTATACCATTCCTTATGTAAAATAGCGCTTCCAAAATAGTAACGCCTTTATTTTCCCCAGAGTTCGACTTATTATTCCTCCTCATTAAATTTCTAACATTATTTCTTTTGAGATTATAAATAGAAAAAAGGGCAAACCCAATTTGGATTTACCCTCTACTTCTTCTTGTTCTTACTGTTTGAGTTGATTTTTTTGTGTATTCTCCGTAAACTCTAATACTGCCTGCTATTATGATTATGCTTCCTGTTACAATATAGAAAATTTGAATAAGATGGTTTGAAGTATCTGTTCCAATAAAAACGCCATGTAAGAATGACAAAGCCCATGCAGGGAGCACTAAAAAGTGAATAGATTTCCAAACCTTTCTATTCATCACACCAATTAAAACATCTGATGTAAATATAACAACTAAAAATACATATATACTGATTGTGCCGAAAGCTGATAACAATGGTTGATACTGAGCACTAAAAGGTAATAAAATCTCTTTTACTTGATAAGGTTGATATTGATCGATTAACAAAAGTAACACATGTACCACTAATGCCAATAACCCCATCCATCCGGCATTTAAATGTAAATGGAATAATAAGTTTTTCTGTTTTTTAATCGATGGCGTTTTTCGGAATAAGCCAAAAATAACTGAAACAGTAAAATAAAAATATGCAAGAAAACCGCAAATTCGGATCCATTCCCAAGTATTAAACATTATTTTCATCTCCTGTTTTTATCCAATTAGTCGTTTCATCTTCATTGACGATAAAACGAGCTACTCGCCATCCGTTCTGTTCGAACCATTGGTTTAGTTTCTGTTCATCCATTAAAAAGCATAACTTGGCTCCAACTTCACATTGATACAAGCTATCCGTAACAACTGTCGCTTGTAAAACATTTGTCTTCGCTACTTCACCTGTTCGACCATTAAGAATATGATGTTTCTTTTCATTTTGGTAGATCCAACTTCTATAAGCTCTACTAGAAGTTGCAATTGCACCATTTTTTATTTTAATACTTCCAATACTTTGTCCATTAAAGGGATCAGCTATGCCAATGATCCATTCTTTTTCTCCGTCGGACCATAGTGTCATATCTCCTCCACCATCTACGATTCCATACGGGAAGCTTTGTTCTTGTAGCCATTTTTTTATATGCTCTACTGCATACCCCTTCGCAAATCCTCCCAAATCGATTGTCTGATTGGTTATCTTCAGTACTTCATAATTGCCCAAAAAGTCGATTGGATTTTTATTGATTGGATTTTCGACTTCAATTGTTTGTTTGGACAGTTTCCCTACTTTAAAAGGAAAAGATTGAACATATCCTTGGCTTTCAATTTGTCTTTTTAAATAGGGAGAAAATAATCCTTCTGTTTTTTTATAATACTCATTTGCCATTTTCAAACAATCATATAGTAAAGGATTTATTTTCAACGTTCTTCCTATAGGCAATTGGTTGATTTGATCTAATTCGTTATTTGGGATAAATCGTGACCATTCATTTGCTACATAGTTTAACCAATTTGTAACATGCTCTTGCCAACTGTCCGAAGATGATGGAACTTCTATATAAAATTCGGTATTCATCTTGTGAATTGTTAATGATCCCATGATTTCCACCTCTATGATCTTTGTGTCATTCGGTCTGTTCCTTGATCTACTCTATTTGATGGCTGTGTTGAATATTGTTCTGATGGCTCTTTTGATATTTGAAAATTAGTCCAATCTAACTGTAATAATTCTTTTTCTGTATTTGTTGAATTTGATTGGTTAACAGCTGTTTGTTGAGTAGTTGTGGCATGATTACTTGTATTTAAAGTTCCCGTTCCATTCATTTGAGTTAATAATAAACCTGACAAGAGAACTGCTGATGAACCAACTAACCATTTTGCCTTTTTTGGATCTTTCATTGTCAACATCCCTTTCTATTTTTTACCGATTAAAGTGCTTGGCATACAAATTGTTGAGTATCCTCTTGCCAATCGATTGAATAACCAAGAGAATTTAAAATCACACTTATAGGAACATAGATATCATCCTTGTATATAAATGATTTTGCGGGTATAGGTGTTTTTACAAGATTTTCATATACTACATTTGTATTTGCTCGGAAAATAAGCTCATTTCCATTGATATTTGTTTTCATAATCTTTGAATCTTTATAGTACTTAGAGTTTCCTCCTAATTTTGTTGTTAATTTTCCCGCAGAAACAAATACTTCTCCTTTTTTAGGAACAACATATAATTGAAACGTTTGATTATCTATTTTAAAAGTGGCAGTTTTTGCATCTTTAAAAGGTAATGTACTGTCGTTGTTAACTGTTGCTGTTCGTGTCCAAATATTCCATTGACCTTGTGTAACTGTATTATTTTCTTCATAATATTTATCTTCGTCGTGTTCGTGTTCATCATGATCATCATCATGTTCATATTCATCGTGTTTTTTATATTTATCATGGTCGTGATCATCATGTTCAAATCCATCAAAATACTTAGATTTTTCGTGGTGCTCATAACCTTCATCATCGTCTGCTTGAGCAATATATTGCCCACCCAACAGACTAAACATCATAATTGGTGCTAAAATCCATATTCTTTTCTTCACCTTTATCCTCTCCCTTCATCTATAGTGTATCTACCAATTATGAAATGAATCTGAAGAAATTTATGAAACATAAGAAAAAGTTTTTAACAAATGGTGAACATCTTATTTGCAGAAACTTCCCAAGGGTACATCCACAGTCTTTCACAACAACTGATACAAACAAAAAAGGACTAAATCCTGTTTAAAACAAGATTTAGTCCTTTTTAACAATTGGAAGAGAAACGATAAATTTAGTTCCTTGACCAAACTCACTCTCCACTGAAATATGTCCTTGATGCTGAGATACAACGGCTTGTGCAATCGAAAGCCCTAAGCCAGTTCCTTCTTTTTGTCGATTTTTTGTTGCTTGATAAAAACGTTCAAAAACATGTGGTAAATCACGCTGTGTAATACCAATCCCTGTGTCTTCCACGACTAATTTAATATAATTATTTATACTTGTAAGTGACACACTAATTGAACCTTTTTCCGTGAATTTTGCTGCATTTTCAAGCAAAATATAAAGCAATTCTCTAATACCTGTTTCATCCCCCACAAACTTGATATCATCAGCTATTTGTGTTTTCAATTGGACAGAATCTGGTAATGTTCGTTCAAAAGAATTTGTTATATTGTTTACTAGTTCGGATAGTTCAATATCTTCTTTTTTAGTCTTTAACTTATTTTGATCAAAACGTGCTAAAAATAATAGACCCTCTAATAATGTCTCCATGTGCTGAGTTTCACTTTTTAAATCTGTAAGTACTTCTTGTCCAAAAGCACTAAATCTATTTTCATCATCATTTTCTAAAACTTCTAAAGAGCTATAGAAAACGCTCAGAGGTGTGCGTAATTCATGCGATGCATCCGATACAAATTTTCGTTGTCGCTCAAAGGATTTTTTAATCGGTACCATCGCCTTACCTGCCAGATAATGACTTAGGAAAGCAATACACAATGTTCCGATTAACGTTAATGCGATAAATGCATACATCATTCGTTCTAGTAAATGATGCTGTTTCGTAACGGACTGTCCAATAATTATATAACTGCCATTATGAGAATCGTATTTAATTAAGAGTAAATCTTGATTTTTCCATTCAACAGTTTGTGGATCTTCTTCTTCTACATGCATCATTAACTGTGCAGCATCTTTATAAAGTCCGTAAAAAGATTCATCACCATGCACTAATTCATTATTTTTAGTAAATACATAATAAAAATTTGCTCGATTTGCATCATATTCTATTTTCTTGTCATCTGTTACTCTATCTTCTTTATTATGATCTTCTTCTTTATTATGATCTTCTTTGAAATCATCGTCCTTTTCTAAATGGTAACGTTCTTTACCAAAGAATAGCTCTAGTTCTTGTACTTGTTGTTGTTGCATAAGAGCAGAAATCGAAATATAAAGTGCAGCCATCAATAATAAGACAAATAGTAAGAAAAAGAATGCATATTGTATAGTGAGCTTACGTTGAATTTTATTGAACATGGGAATCTCTCAACTTATAGCCAATCCCTCTAACTGTCTGAATAATTGAAGGATGCTTGCTATCATCAATTTTCTTTCGTACCAATTTCACTAAAGCATCTAACGCGTTATTCGAAACATCCTCATTATAACCCCAAATATGATCATAAATTTGTTCACGCGTTAATGTGCGTCCCTTATTGATAAAGAGATATTCTAAAAATAAAAATTCATTTTTGGTCAATTCTATTTCTTGGTTATCCCGGTAGAGCGTTCTGGCATCTAGGTGTAGTGCATAAGATTGGATTTCAATGACTTGTTCTAATGGTTTATTTTTTCTACGTAAAATGGCACGAACTCTAGCTAACAGTACTTCCATTTTAAAAGGTTTTATCAGGTAGTCATCTGCTCCATTATCAAGGCCTAAAATAACATCTCGTGAATCATCTCTAGCTGTTAACATCAAAATGCCACCCCCATAACCGTTTTCCCGTAATTCACTACATACTTCGATACCATCCTTTTCTGGCATCATCCAATCTAATATAACTAAATCGTAATTTTTATCAAGTGCTAAATCTAATGCTTCTTCACCATTTTTAGCAGTATCTACTTGATATAAATCTTTCTTTAACATAAAAGCTATATTTTTCAATAATCGTAAATCATCTTCGGCAACAAGAATTTTCATCATTTCACCTACTATTTCGAAATTATTATCTTTAGTTTAATGTATCTAACTGAAATAGGTCTGAATATAAGCAAAAAAATAGTGAAAGCTATACTTTCAGCTTTCACTATTTTGTCAAATTTAATCTTCATCCAATATATTTTTCAAATGGTAAATTAGTTTAAGTAACTCTGTAAATAAATTGATGAAGTCGAGATAAAGATTTAATGCGACTAGTGGCACTTCTTCATCACTAATATAATTATGTGCGATTTGGTTCATATCGTACAACGTGTAACCAACGAAAAGTAATACACCAATTCCACTAGCTATGACCATGACAATGTCACTAAAACCTATAAAAATGGTAATAATGGAGAAAATAATTACACCGATCAAAACGATGAAAAGAAATTTACCCCAGTTTCCAAAATTTCGTTTTGTATTATAACCAATTAGGCCAGCGACTATAAAGATTGCTGCTGTAGTACCAAAAATAACTAGGACAAGACTTCCACCTAATGCACCAATATAGAAGTTTAATAAACTATATAGAGTGATCCCTGTTAACAATGCAAACACTATAGAAATACCTTTACTCGCTTTTCTAGCTGCTCGGCTAAACATCACGATTAATAGTAAAACAACTGTTGCAATACTTATTGGCATGATGAAAGCAGGTGGTATAAACACTCCAACAAACAACCCAACTGCCGTAACTACCCATAACAGCGTAAAGAACCGAAGAACCTTCGGAAATTGCGATTCCATTTAACATAACCTCTTCTCAAATATTTCATATATATTATATACGATTTAAGTCTTTGAAAGTTTTAAAAGACATTAAATGTTTTTGAAATGGTTATGAAGTATAATTACTCAAACAATTTGAAACCAAACATCTTACTTATTCGTAAATATTTTAATAATACTTTGGAGGGAAACTAAATGTTCTTTATTCCATCAATTATCGCATTTCTCTATGAGCTGATTCTAATGATTCCTGTTCTAGGAGGCACTATTATCATCGCTTCTGGCTATACAGCTATAACCACTGCTCTCGTTATACATGTAATTGTTCTTGTAATGCGATTTGTTACTGGACATTCGAAAATTGTGCCAACACTTGCTATCCTTCTTACTTTGTTAACTTGGATACCTTTCCTTGGCTGGACAATACACGTAATACTCACTATCCTCTATTTTATCGATATCTTATTTGGTTTGTTGAAAAGGCCTTAAAAAAAGGAGCTAAATACAGCTCCTTTTTCTTTCGTTATTGACTTTTTAATTGAATTAATATAACCTACCTACTACCATTTTTCATATAATTTAATAGCGTCGACTAATGCTTGTACCTCTTTTTTGGAAAGCTTTTTTACAAACGTTTTTTGAGAAGTTGTAAAAGTTACTTTTACCTCACGCTTTATTGATATATTCTTTTTAAAAAACTCATACTGAGAGTCCTCTAATATTAGACCATTCTTTTCTAACTTAAAAGTTTTCTTTTTGTTATTTGAAGCAATAACTACTTTTTCTATTTTTAAATTACCTGAAGATCCCACTAAAGTCATAACCTTTAAATGTTTATCTGTTGCTGGTACCAGACCAATCATGTTTTCATAGTTATCTCTCCATTTAGAATCCACTAAGTTCTTATGAAGATAGAGTATAACATCTGCCTCATAATATTTTCTAAATTTACTTTCAAGGGAATTATTTTTCTTAACAGTTATTATTCTTTTTTTCACTGTTTTATTGCCTGAGGAATCCTTTACTGAGTATGTCAAAGTATATTTCCCCGTTTTTTTAGTATTCACTTTTCCTTTGACTGTAATCTTCTTAGTAATATTGCCATCATAATTATCAGTTGCCCTTACGCCTGTTCTAGCATTAAACTTACTTTTTAAATAGACTGTTTTATTGGAAACACCCGATAGAACAGGCTTTTTTGTATCTACGATTTTAATATCAAAGCTGTTTGTTTTCCCTTCATAAGTAACAGTTAACGTAACTTTTCCAATTTTTTTTGGTACTAATTGATTGCCCTTAATGGAAATTAAAGAATTTGAACTCTTCCATAGAACATTATTATTATTTTCAATTTGCTCCGTTCTTCCATCACTATATTTTTTAACAATAGTTAAATTTACGTTTTTCTTTACTTCCACTGTTTTAAATTTTGAAGGTAACTCTAAAGTGTAAGCATCTGTGGCTTCAGGAGTAGAACTATTTTCTTCTGCATTTGAAACGATTGGCATGGCGCATAAAACGAATAAAAACATGAGTAAAAATAATTTACTTTTCAATTGTTTCCCTCCAATTCCTAGATAAATATATTTTAATTTTTTAATACCAACAATATCTCACTTTTTCTATTTATATCATTGATTCATATGATTACCATATTAATACAATTATGAATTAAAAAACCACGTTATTCTAATTATACAGAATAACGTGGTTTTAGGCTAAGGTTCATAAGATTCAATATTGTTTTATATAAATATTTGCAAATAAGAAAAATATATTTTTTAATGCCTAATATATCAATTAAATATTGAAATGAGATTTATTTTGCAACGATATTTACTAATTTGCCTGGTACAGCAATGACTTTTTTAATATCTTTGCCAGCGATAAATTCTTGAACATGTTCGTCTGCTAATGCTGCTTTTTCTAGTTCTTCACGTGAAGCGTCTTTTGCTACCATTAGTTTTGCTCGTACTTTACCATTTACTTGAACTACTACTTCAATTTCATCATCAACAAGTTTTGCTGGATCAAATGTTGGCCATGGTTCGTATGTGATTGTTTCTTTGTGACCAAGTATAGTCCATAGTTCTTCAGCAATATGAGGAGCAATTGGTGCTAGCATTTTCACAAATCCTTCAGCATATGCTGTTGGTACAACATCTGCTTTATAGCATTCATTGATAAAGACCATCATTTGTGAAATAGATGTGTTAAAACGAATATGTTCGTTATTATCTGTTACTTTTTGAACTGTTTGATGGTAAACCTTTTCTAAAGTTGTATCATTTGAAGCTTTAATTTTATCTGAAAGTGAACCAGTTTCTTCGTTAACAAATAGACGCCAAATTCGATCTAAGAAACGACGTGCACCATCTAAACCATTTGTAGACCAAGGAATTGAAGCTTCAAGTGGTCCCATGAACATTTCGTAAAGACGAAGTGTATCAGCACCGTGACTAGCAACAATATCATCAGGGTTTACAACATTTCCTTTTGATTTGGACATTTTTTCATTACCTTCACCTAGGATCATACCTTGGTTGAATAGTTTTTGGAAAGGTTCTTTTGTTGGAACAACACCTAGATCATATAGAACTTTGTGCCAGAAACGAGCATATAGCAAGTGAAGCACTGCATGTTCTTGACCACCAATATAGATATCAACTGGTAACCAACGTTTTAATAATTCTGGATCTGCAATAGCTTCTTTGTTATGTGGATCGATATAGCGTAAGAAGTACCAACTTGAACCAGCCCATTGTGGCATTGTATTTGTTTCACGACGACCTTTTTTACCTGTTACAGGGTCTACAACATTTACCCAATCTTCAATATTAGCGAGTGGTGATTCACCTGTACCACTTGGACGGATATCAGATGTTTTTGGTAAAACTAATGGAAGTTCTTCTTCAGGAACTGTAGTAATTGTACCGTCTTCCCAGTGAATGACAGGAATTGGTTCACCCCAGTAACGTTGACGAGAGAATAACCAGTCACGTAGACGGTAAGAAACTTTCTTTTCACCGACTTTGTTTTCTTCAAGCCATTCGATTGCTTTTTTAATACCTTCCGCTTTGCCTAAACCGTTTAAGAAACCAGAGTTGATATGTGGACCATCTTCAGTGAACGCTTCTTTTGTCACATCTCCGCCTTCCAATACAGGAATGATTGGTAAATTGAATTGTTTTGCAAATTCATAATCACGATCATCATGTGCAGGAACTGCCATGATTGCACCTGTACCATAGCTAGATAATACATAATCTGCAATCCAAATAGGAATTTCTCTACCATTAATAGGATTCACTGCATAAGCACCAGTGAATACACCAGTCTTTTCTTTTGCTAAATCAGTACGTTCAAGATCTGATTTCACTTTTACTTTGTCAAGATATGCTTCTACAGCTTCACGTTGTGCATCAGTTGTAATTTCTTTTACTAATGCATGTTCTGGAGCAAGGACTGTGTATGTTGCACCAAATAGTGTATCAGGGCGAGTAGTAAATACACGGAAATGTTTGTCAGTACCTTTAATATTGAAATCTACTTCAGCACCTTCAGAACGGCCAATCCAGTGACGTTGCATATCTTTAATATTTTCTGGCCAATCCACTTCATCTAAATCATCGATTAAACGATCAGCATATGCTGTAATTTTCAACATCCATTGTTTCATCGGACGACGTTCAACTGGATGACCACCACGTTCTGATTTACCATCGATAACTTCTTCATTTGCAAGTACTGTACCAAGAGCTGGGCACCAGTTTACAGCAACTTCATCAATATAAGCTAGACCCTTTTTGTAAAGTTGGATGAAAATCCATTGTGTCCATTTATAATACTCTGGATCAGTTGTGTTAATTTCTCGATCCCAGTCATAGCTAAAGCCTAATTCTTGAATTTGACGTTTAAATGTAGCAATGTTTTTTAGTGTAAATTCAGCTGGGTCATTCCCTGTATCAAGTGCATATTGTTCCGCTGGAAGACCAAAAGCATCCCAGCCTATTGGATGCATGACATTAAAGCCTTGCATACGTTTGAAGCGTGATAAGATATCAGTTGCAGTATATCCTTCAGGGTGTCCTACATGTAGACCAGCCCCAGATGGATAAGGGAACATATCTAATGCATAAAATTTTGGTTTTGAATTGTCATTTACTGTTTTGAATGTAGAATGTTCAGCCCAGTATTTTTGCCACTTTTTCTCGATTTCTTGATGATTAAAGTTCAATGGTTCTTCCTCCTTCTTGTTTAAACAACGATAGTTCGTTCACTTCTAATATGGAAGATTCCGTGAAATATAAAAACTCTCGTCCCTATAAAAGGGACGAGAGCAAAAATCTCCCGCGGTACCACCCAAATTAGTGTTAGCACTCAACTTGATTCCTTAACGCGGAAAACGACTTTGGCTATCATTTATTTCACCATAGTGACTCCTGGGCGAGTTCAATTTACCGATTTACTAACTTCCACCAACCGCTAGCTCTCTTTAAAATCAAGATAAACCTACTATTCCCTTTCACAGTCATATCATATTGAGTTATATTCTAATCGAAGTTACGTAAATTGACAAGAGATTTAGTAAAATTGTGAAATTCTTATAAATAGATACTTCCATTAGAAGTAGGAAGAACATACATGATTCACCTTAAAATCAATTCGGCCTCAGTACTATTTACTACATCATCTACTGTAAATCCATCCATTATCTCTTTTAATACTAATCCCTCTTTTGTTACTTCTATCACTGCTTTTTCGGTAATGATCAAGTCAACTACCTCTTTTCCAGTCAGCGGTAACTCACAATCCTTTTTAATCTTTGGAGCCCCATTTTTCGCATTATGTTCCATAATAACGATTACTTTTTTGGCTCCATGGACAAGATCCATTGCGCCTCCCATTCCTTTTATCATTTTTCCTGGGATCATCCAATTGGCAAGGTCTCCTTTTTCAGATACTTCCATCCCCCCCAATATAGCTACATCTATATGTCCTCCTCGAATCATCGCAAAGGATTCCGCACTACTAAAAAAAGAAGCTCCTGGTACAGTTGTGATTGTTTCTTTACCTGCATTGATCAGATCTGGATCCAGTTCTTCTACAGTAGGATAAGGTCCGATTCCTAATAATCCATTCTCTGATTGCAAAATTACAGTTTTTCCTTCTATAAAATTTGCAACTAAAGTCGGCATCCCTATTCCTAGATTCACATAATTCCCATTCTTTACTTCTTCTGCCGCTCTTCTAGCGATTCTTTCACGAATATTCAAATGCTCTCCCCCTATGAACGTGTAGTTATTCTTTCAATTCGCTTTTGCTGTTTTGCTTGGAATATTCCTTGTACATATATACTTGGTGTATGAATGGTACCTGGTTCAAGTTGGCCTACTTCAACTATTTCTTCTACTTCTACAATTGTTGTTTTGGCTGCAGCAGCCATGATTGGGTTAAAATTCTGTGCTGTTTTGTTATATTGTAAATTTCCAAATGTATCCGATTTATGAGCCCTTATAAAAGCGATATCCGCTACTAGTGACTCCTCCAGTAAAAAATCCTTATCACCAAATTTCCGTATTTCTTTTCCTTCCGCAATTTGTGTACCAACTCCAGCTGGTGTATAAAAAGCCGGTATTCCTGCTCCACCAGCGCGGATTTTTTCTGCCAACGTTCCCTGTGGAATCAATTCAACTTCTATATCACCAGTAAGCACTTGTCGCTCAAATTCTTTATTCTCTCCAACGTATGAAGCGATTATTTTACGAATTTGTTTCTTTTTTAAGAGTAAGCCTAGCCCCCAGTCATCGATACCACAGTTATTAGAAATGACTGTTAAATCGTTTACTCCTTTTTTTTCGATAGCGATAATTAGTTGCTCAGGTATACCAACTAAGCCAAATCCTCCTACCATAATCGTCATACCATTTTGAAGATTATCTATTGCTTCTTCTGCAGAACTGAAAATTTTTTTCAACCCAGCCCCTCCTTTTCGTAATAATGATCCCTATACTATTTTGTAAGAAAAATAAGACTCTTTTAATTCCCTGAAATTTTAATAGTTTTAGAGATTTTTTGGGTTTATAAGTAAATATATGAATTTAAATATTTTCTATTCTTATAAATCTATATTTAAATACGATAATTAATAATTTCCTATTTTCTCATTTTGATGATATTGGTTTTCATATATAGATTAATTTTACATTTATACTATTTTACGTAATGTTAATATAAGTATTTATACCCGATATCTATGCATCATTGTACGATTCTATGATAAATAGTAAAATTATGCATGGAAACGGAGGGGAAAATATGAAAATAAAATCTTTCATAACAGCAGCTATCCTCGGAGCAACTTTAGCACTAGGATCTATAACCGCTAACGCGACAACTAAAGATACAGTTAAACCTAGTATCAAAGGGGTAACAACTAAAACTGTATACATAGGACAAACATTCCAACCTTTAAAAGGGGTGTCAGCTTATGACAAAGTGGATGGGAATCTTAGCAACAAGATTAAAGTAACTGGAAAATACAACTTAAAAAAAGCGGGTACTTATACACTAGTCTACTCTGTAAAAGACAAAGCGAAAAATACTCGAGTGATTAAAAGAAAACTAATTGTTAAACAATTAAATGTGACACTTAAACAAAAAAGCCAATACTTTAAGGCAAAAGGTGGTTTTGGAACACTTACAATAGCCCCTGCCAAAACTAAACTTAAAATTGCCCAACTTGCATCAAAAAAATGGATGAAAACAACAAGTGGAAAATGGGTGAAAGACGGTTTTATAGGTAATTATGTATACTTAAATAAACAAACAACTCTTTATAATAAAGTAAATGGAAAGAAATCCAGCACATTGAACGGTGGGATATACCATGTATCGAAAACAACAGAAAATGGTTGGATTCATGTTTCAGTGGGATGGATTAAAAGTGGAGAATTTGTTGACAGCTATATAGATTATGGAAATAAAGCTAAGCAACAAGAAATTATTAAAACTGTCAACAAAGAACGTGCCAAAGAAGGTCGTAAAGCATTAAAAGAAAATCCTATGTTGACAAAAATCGCAATAATTAAATCAATGGACATGGCAAAAAACCATTATTTTTCTCATTATAGTCCTGTATATGGTAGTTTCGATACTATTCTAAGACAAGCAAATTACAAGTATTATTATGCCGGTGAAAATATCGCAACTGGTCAACGTACTGCCGCTGATTTTATGAATAGCTGGATGAATTCATCTGGACACCGCGCAAATATTCTAAATGCAAATTTCAAAGAAATAGGTGTAGGTGTTGTAGAAAATATACCTAATGCACAAATGCCTACTTATGGTACACAAGAATTTGGTAGCCGATACTAGTTCAATAAAAAAGATGAATTCGTTTTTTATACGAATTCATCTTTTTTAGATTTATAGGAGAAAATGCACTCGAGATCCACTCCCCGAAAAATATGAAGTTTTGCATGTAGTACATACGACAAACTATCAAGCATTATCTCTTTCATTTTGTTTTAACGGACGATCATAAAGCATGTAAGGTATCAAAGCAATGGCCAATATACCGATCAAGACAAAGAATGTAATCTTCATACCGTATTGATCTGCCAATACCCCTCCTAAAAAAGGTCCTATCATTTTACCTATCGCACTAAAACTATTAATAAGTCCTTGGTAAAAACCTTCTTTTCCTTTTGGAGCAAGCGAACTCGCAATAGTCGGCACTATTGGCCAGACGAACATTTCTCCAAAAGTTAATATCATGATGGCCACAAGGAACATTTTAAATGTAGCTGCATAACTGACCACAGCAAATGAGATGATAAAAATAACAATACCTATAAAGATTTGACCTTTATAAAATTCCCCCATTTTCTTAACAATCGGATTAATAAGTGGTTGACCTAATACGATTAACAACCCATTTGTTGTCCAAAGTAAACTATATTGGTTCAAAGATATACCCAGATCTTGAGTATAAGAGGAAATTGTTGTTGTCCATTGGGTATAAACCATCCAACTTAAAAGATATCCAATTCCCAAAATAATAAGTGCATTTAGTGTCGAACGATTCTTTATATTACTACTTTCGCTAATTACTGAAGGTGGTGCCATTCCATTATCTGTTGAAATACCTTTATAAGATAAAGCGACAAAGAAAAATAGTATATACATTATTAAGTTTGCAACAAATAAATAGTCGAAACTCTTATTGGCAACTACACCAGCTAACGCTGGACCGATTGCGACTCCTAAATTTTGGGCAAGGTAGATTGCATTGAATCCTTTTCTTCCCCCTTCTGGCCAAGCAGTGCCAACCATCGCAAACATACTAGGAAATACAATTCCCCCACTGAAACCAATTAAAGTTAAAAACCAAACATAATGAGGCCATCCATGCCAAATTACTAAACAAATCAAACCAAGAATCGAGATAATAGTTCCTAACAGAATTGACTTAAAGCCACCAAATTTATCAAAAACATAGCCACCAATTAGATTACCAATAACACCTGCCGCAGCATTCCCCATAAGCACAAGCCCTGCAACTGATAGCGATTGTCCTAGATGATCATGCATATAAATTGTATTTAATGGCCATAAAAATGAGCTACCTACAGTATTGATAAGCATCCCAATAATTAATAACCAAACACTTCTAGGCATTGCAAATCCTCCATTTATATCACGTTTACAAACAATAAACTAAATAAAATTCTAATTTATTTCGCGCATCTAAGTAATACTATCAACCTTTCTTAAAATGCACAACCAATATACACAATTTATATCTTTTAGACTGTTAATAGAAAGTATTCGTCCTCTTTCACTTAACCGTGATAAAATAAGAAGTTGAGGAGTTGAAATTATGACAGATTTAAAAAACAACGACTTTCCTTTTCCTTCAGATGGGAAGCGTTATTATACATGGAATCGCTATTTGCGCGATGAATTTGGATGTAAAGTCTATAAAGTTGCACTAGACGCCGGATTTGACTGTCCAAACCGTGACGGCACAGTTGCGTTTGGAGGATGTACATTCTGTAGTGCTGCAGGTTCAGGTGACTTTGCGGGTGACCGTGTTGATCCAATCCCTGTTCAATTTGAAAAAATTAAAGAAAAAATGCAACATAAATGGAAAGACGGTAAGACAATGGCTTATTTCCAAGCCTATACCAATACACATGCGCCACTTGCAGTTCTAAAAGAAAAATTTGAAGCAGCTCTTGCATGTGAAGGTGTTATGGGTTTAAGTATTGCGACTCGACCCGATTGCTTGCCCGAAGATGTTGTGGAATATTTAGCCGAATTAAATCAACGGACTTATTTATGGGTTGAACTTGGGTTACAAACAGTGCATGACCGTACTGCTAATTTGATCAACCGCGCACATGATTATGCCACTTATATTGAAGGTGTAGAGAAACTTCGCAAACACGGTATTCGTGTTTGTACGCATATCATCAATGGTTTACCACTAGAAGATTACGATATGATGATGGAAACTGCCAAAGAAGTAGCAAAATTAGATGTACAAGCGATTAAAATACATCTACTTCATTTGTTAAAAGGCACTCCACTCGTTAAACAATATGAAAAAGGTATGCTCGAACTAATGGACAAAGATGCCTACATCAATTTAGTAGCAGACCAATTAGAAGTAATTCCACCAGAAATGGTTGTTCAACGAATCACTGGTGATGGACCAATCGACTTAATGATCGGACCAATGTGGTCTGTAAACAAATGGGAAGTTTTAAATGGGATAGATGCCGAATTAGAAAGACGTGGAAGTTGGCAAGGTAAGTTCTACAAAGTGGAAGAAGGCAAGTAATATGAAATTACAACGCGTTTTACAATACGCTCAATTTCTATTAAAAGAAACTGTGGAAACTGGAGACATCGTTGTAGATGCCACTGCTGGTAACGGATACGACACGACATTTCTCGCTCAATTAGTAGGCGAAAACGGTCATGTCTTTGCATTTGATGTGCAACAACAGGCAATTGAATCTACAAATAAACGGTTAACCGAAGTTGGAATGGCAAATAGAGTATCTACTATTTTAGATGGACACGAGAACGTGGCTCAATATGTACAACAGCCGATCAGTGCAGCTATTTTCAATCTAGGTTATTTACCCGGAAGTGAACATCAAATCATCACTAAACCAAATACAACTTTGCAAGCAATTGAAAGTTTACTAAAACTTTTAAAAGTAGGTGGCATGATTGTTTTAGTCGTCTATTATGGTCATGAAGGCGGAAAAGAAGAACGTGATCAAGTAATCGAATACGTTTCAAACCTTCCACAGAAAAAGGTTCATGTTCTACGCTACGAATTTATCAACCAAAAAAACGACCCACCTTTTATCATTGCACTTGAAAAAGTTGCTGAAATTACAAATAAGTAGACAACGTTAAGCTACTACATTAAAGCTAAAAGAATTGTTCTTCTATAATTAATTGAAGAACAATTCTTTTTTATTGAGATTTAATTTTTATCTTCGCTTAATCTTTTTATAATATTTATAAGTAAATTGGTTCTTTCGACTAGCGAAGGTATTTCTAAATATTCATCTTCACTATGTGGTCTTCCTCCAACTGGCCCTAAACCATCAATAGTTGGGATACCTAAAGAAACGGTAGTAGAAGCATCTGAACCTCCTCCTGTTGATACGTCTTTTAAGGTTATTCCCATTTCACAACCGATTTCTTTAATGATTGATAACAATTTTCGGGATTTCTCATCTTTTACCATAGGATAACGATCAATACTTCCGATTAATTCTATTTTTGTACCTGGAACGTCTGATACTGAGCAAATTTCTTTGATTTTTTTTGATAATATTTTCATTTGCTCAATTTTACTGATTCGGACATCGATATAAGCCTCTGCTCTGGGAGCTACTACATTGGCAGCAATACCACCACGAATTATTCCAACATTAACATTAATCCCTTCCTCTTCATCATTAAGACTATGTAGTTTAATGACCTTATGTGCAAACTCTTCAATGGCGCTAACACCTATCTCCGGTTCAATGCCTGAATGGGCTGATTTCCCTCGAATAATTAGCTTATAATTTCCACCTCCCTTTCTTTCGCTAACAATAGAACCATCTTTTCGTGCAGGCTCCAATATCAAGGCATATTCTTTTCCAAAAGCAACTTTTTGGATGAGACTTCTTGAAATTGGTGAACCAATCTCTTCATCACTATTCAAAACAATCTCTACGTTTTTAATTGCTACAGAATGATTATTTTCTACCAATTCCTTCATCGCGTATAATAACTCAACTTGGCTTCCCTTCATATCAATGACACCAGGTCCATAGGCTCGGTCTCCTATAATTTTAAACGGCCTCTTACGAACTGTTCCTTTTTTAAACACAGTGTCCATGTGTCCTATTAGAATAATTTTAGGGTTCTCTGCGCTTTTATGCCTTATGACCAAATTATTCCCGTTTCTCTCTTGATGGTTAACCTGTACATCAAATCCTAGTTTTTGATACTCTTTAGATAAAATATCGCCAATTAAATCTATTCCTTCTTTATATGTGGAACCAGAATCTATATTAACTAATTCTTCTAATAATTTTAGCATTGACACTTGAGTACCCTGTTCATAAGAAATCATATAAGTTAAGTCCTCCCTAATCAGTTTAAGTTTCTTGGAAAAAAGCAAGCAACTTGATGTCCCTTCTCTAACTCGCTTAAAGAAGGTTCCTTCATCTTACAAATATCTTGAACATAAGGACATCTTGAATGGAATCTACATCCTGTAGGTATATTTAAATTACTTGGAATATCATCTTGTAGAACAATACGTTCCCTCTTATCCCTAATTGTAGGATCTGGCAAAGGAACAGCTGATACGAGACTTTCTGTATACGGATGCATAGGTTTTTCAAACAACTCATTTTTTGTCGTAATCTCAACAATCCTCCCAAGATACATTACGGCAATACGGTTACTAATATACTTGACAGCGGGTAAACCATGAGCGATAAATATGAACGTCAATTTAAATTCTTTTTGAAGTCTCATCAACAAATTTAAGATTTGCGCTTGAATCGACACATCAAGTGCTGATACTGGTTCATCACAAATAACTAACTTTGGTCTTAATGCAATTGCTCTTGCAATACCAATTCTTTGACGTTGACCCCCACTAAATTCGTGCGGATATCTATTTCCATATGAGCGATCTAAACCAACAGCATCAAGTAATCGATTTACTTCATCATTTATCTCTTTTTTTGATAATTTAGTATGTGTTTTGATAGGCTCAGCTATTATGTCTTTTACTCTCATTCTAGGATTAAGAGAAGAATACGGATCTTGGAAAATCATCTGAATATCCGCACGACTTTTTCGCATTTCTTCTTTCGTCATTTTGTCCATATCTAGACCATTAAAAATAATTGTCCCCTCTGTTTTATCAAGAAGATGGATTAATAAGTTTCCTGTTGTTGATTTTCCACAACCTGACTCTCCAACAATCCCTAATGTTTCGCCTTGTAGAACAGTAAAATCGATACCATCTACAGCCTTTAAAATTTGATTTTTTTCAACATGAAAGTACTTTTTTAGCCCGTTCACTTCTAGTAAAATTTTATCTTCTATCACATCTTGACCATTTCTAGACTGATTTTGTAAGTTGACCATTTAGTTTCCCCCTTCCTCATATAGCCAGCATCTAATTTGATGTCCAGGAAATCTCGTCATTATTTGTGGTTCTTCTACTACACATTTTTCCATTGCATATGGACATCTCGGATGAAACTTGCAACCTTTTGGCATATCATTAATTGTTGGTACAGTTCCCTCAATAGATTCAAGCTTTTCGTCTGTTTCAAAGAATTTTGGAGTACTATTTAACAATCCTTTTGTATAAGGGTGTTTGGGTTCGCGAAATAGCGTAAAAACATCTGTATATTCAACTACTTGGCCTGCATACATAACAATTACTTTGTCTGCCATTTCTGCTACAACACCTAAATCATGCGTTATTAATAATATTGAAGTTCCATGTTTTTTACTCAGATTACGCATTAAATTTAATATTTGTGCTTGTATAGTTACATCTAACGCAGTTGTTGGCTCATCCGCAATCAATAAATAAGGACGACAAGATAAAGCCATAGCAATCATCACTCGTTGTCTCATCCCTCCGCTTAATACATGAGGATAAGAATCATATACTTTTTCAGGACTTGGTATACCAACATGTCTTAACATTTCTATTGATTGTTTTCTTGCAGTTTTTTTATCTATCTTTTGATGCAAGACAATAGTTTCTGAAATCTGGTTTCCAACAGTAAATAGCGGGTTTAGAGAAGTTAATGGTTCCTGGAAAATCATTGCGATTTCATTTCCTCGTAGATGGCGATATTCCTTCTCTTGTAATTTGTTTAGCTCTTTATCTTTAAATTTAATTTTCCCATTTACTATTTTCCCAGGAGATTCAATAAGACCCATTATAGATAATGAGGTAACACTTTTACCTGACCCTGATTCACCTACAATTGCTACAGTCTCCCCTTCATTCATTTCAAAACTTACTCCATTTACTGATGGAACAGTCCCAGTTTCAGTTATGAAATACGTATGAAGATTTTCTACTTTTAGTAAAATTTTATCTTCGCTCATTTTATCCCCCCCTATCCTTTAGTACGGGGATCTAATATATCTCTTAACCAATCCCCTAAGAAAATAATTGCTAAGACAGTAATAGTGATTGCTAATCCTGGGAAGGTTGCTAACCACCAGCTAGTCGCCAAATAATCACGGCCATCACTTAAAATCCCTCCCCATGAGACAGTAGGTGGCTGAATCCCAAGGCCAAGAAAACTTAATGAAGCTTCCATAATAATAGTTGTTGCAACACTTAATGTTGATATGACGATAAATGAAGAAATGACGTTTGGTAGAATATGCCGCATGATAATCATCATATTTTTTACGCCTATTGCCCTTGCGGCTTTTACAAATTCTCTTTCTTTCACTGACAATGTCTCACCGCGAACAATCCGTGCATATGATACCCAATTTGTTATACCAAGAACGAAAATTAACGTAACAACGCTTGGTCCAAATACTGCTAAAAAAACTAGAGCAAATAGAATATTAGGAATAGCTAAAAATGCATCTACTATTCGCATTAAAATAGTATCTAGAAATCCACCATAATATCCCGAAATTAGTCCAATAAAAACACCTAATATACCAGCTAAAACTACAGATGAAATTCCTACTAATAAGGAAACTCTAGAACCATATAAAATCCTACTTAGGATATCTCTGCCTAAATTATCTGTTCCTAAAAGATGTTCTATTGATCCACCTTCGCTCCAAAAAGGCGGAACTAACATTTTCTCAGGATCAATCTCATTTGGATTAAATGGCGCTAAAACAGGGGCTAATATCGCAGTTAGTATAACGATAAATATAACCAGCAGGCCTACAGTTCCCGTTTTACTTTTCCAAAGCCTTTTCAACCAGATTTTCCAGCTACTACCATTAGTTTTCGAATCTATTAGATGCTGATCAGAATTTTTATGTTCAACAACCATTTAAACACCTCACATTAGTTAAATTTGATCCTAGGATTTAAGAGACGATATGCAATATCAGCTAGGAGATTCATAACAATTACTAGGATGGAAATGACAAACACACTCGCTTGAACAATTGCCATATCTCTCGTATTTACTGCCTGAATTAATAGCTGTCCTAATCCCGGCCAAGAAAATACAGTTTCAGTAATAAGTGCTCCTCCAACTAATGTAGAGGTTTGTAGAGCTGTAATTGTAATTACAGGAATAAGAGAATTTCGAAAAGCATGCTTATAAACGATGAAAAACTTTTTTAGTCCTTTACTTTTGGCTGTACGAATATAATCTTGGCTCAAAATCTCCACCATATTGGATCTAATTAGACGTGTCATTTCTGCTGCAATCCCCGTTGCAAGTGTAACTGCTGGTAAAACTAAATGAATGAATGTCCCTCTACCAGACACAGGAAACCACCCCAATATAACTGAAAAGAATAGGATTAACATAATGCCCAACCAGAAATTTGGCATTGCCTTGCCAATAACTGCTGCACCAGTAGCTAATAAATCTATTGGTGTATTTTTTCTTGTCGCAGACCAAATACCTAAAGGAATTGAAACAACAATTGCTATCGTTAATGCTGCTACAGCCAGTTCTAAAGTTGCCGGCAAACGTTCTAATACCAAAGGTAAAGCAGCCGCATTATATCGAAATGATTCGCCAAAATCACCTGTCACTAGACCGATAAAATATTTACCGTACTGAACGATAAAAGGTTGGTCTAACCCCAGAGCAATTCTTAAATTTTCGATATCTTCCGTACTTGCATCTTCTGGCAGCATCAATGCAACAGGGTCACCTGCAATATAGACCAATGCAAATACTATAAAAGAGATGATGAACAAAACTGGTATAAACTCTAATAATCTTTTAACCAAAAATTTTATCATTTGCTTCTCTCCTTTATACAAGGGAAGCCAGGAAGTTATTTCCTGGCCTCTCTATCTAATCCCCTTTTATTTTCGTTTAATAGTTGGCACATACAGCATTTCATCCTGTGTAGGTGTATAATCCACTCTATCGTTCACGCCAGTATAGATTTTCTCTTGGTAAAGGTGTATATGTGGTACATCCTCTGCAACAATTGATTCGATTTCTTGTAGCTGTTTTGTGCGACTTTCAGCATCCATATTGGAAGCAGATTCTTCTAATAACTTTTCAATTTTGTTATTCTTATAATCTGTTTCTCCGATATTTCTTTCAGCTCTATACCAATCTACTGCATATGCACCATCAAACATTGAATTACCTAAACCTAGCAAGTATGCATCCTTATTCTTTTTAGCTGTTCGCATTTCAACAAACTTGCTCCATTCCATAAAGTCAATCTTTACTTTAATATTCACCTTTGATAGCATACCAGCAATCATTTCTGTCACTTCGGCATCTTGTAAATAACGTCCTTTAGGAGAATGTAACGTCATTTCAAATCCTTTTTCGTATCCAGCTTCTTTAAGTAATGCTTTTGCTTTATCAATATCAAAATGATATTGGTCATATAAATCTGGATTTGCCCCAAAGTTGCCAGGCCCCACTTTTGTCAATGTAGGAATGCCCCCGCCTTTAAGAGCATTTTCTGCTAATGATTTATCATCGATCGCATAGTCGATAGCTTGTCGGACACGTACATCTGATGTTGGATAACCTTTTGTAGCCCGTAGTATCAACATAATAGTTCGGTTTGAAATTTCCTGTTTCAAAGATGTTCCATCATTATCTTCAACACGTTTCCAATCACTTGGAGGAATATTCGTTGCGATATCTACCCCTCCCGTTAGTAATTCAGACACGCGTGTTGAATTCTCAGGAATAACACGGAAAGTCACTTTATCCCATGTATCTACTTTTCCTTTAAAATAATCTTTAAATGGTTCAAATACTACCTTTTCATCACGTACCCATTCTTTAAATTTATAAGGTCCTGTTCCAATTGGATGTTCTAAAAAGTAGTCAAATCCTTTTTCTTTAATATATTTACTTGGCAATATCCCTGAACCTAGACGTGATAGTCTGTGGAGAAGCGAGGGTTCAGCTTTATAAGTAATTATTTTAAAGTTTAAATCATCAATAATTTGTACTTCTTTTATCTGTTTATAATTAGGGTATTCTTTTAAGGTCTCGTCTTTAGCAACACGCTCTAATGTGTACTTAACATCTTCTGAAGTTAATGGATCTCCATTGTGGAATTTAACACCCTCTTTTAACTTTGCTTCTAACGTAGTGTCATTTACTATCTTATAAGTTTCTACTAAGTCTGGTTTTATCTCATTGTTTTCATCTCGTTTAAACAAATAGTCGAACATATTTTGATGAACCGATTCAGTAGATGTATTGTTATGATTGTGAATATCAAAAGAAATAATATCTGAACCAATTGCGATTACTAAACTCTTATCCTTCTTATCCCCAGAACTACTATTTGAATTACCACAAGCTACTAGAAACGTCGAAACAACTATAGCGAAGATCGCAACAAATATAAGACTTTTCCTTTTGCCCATATAAGCACCCCTTTTTGTTTTGTTGCTTATTATATGCAAAATGTGTATTTAATATTTTCTAATTTTTTTAGATTTAGTATTTCTAAATCTATTAATAAAAATTAGTTTTGATCTTTTATTCAAACTTTTGAAACGAATAATGTCATATACTCTTTTGTTTTAAACTTTTAATATTGCGCATAGACTGATACATCCAATCAAAAAAGGAGTTTACAATTGCCAAAAATTCAAGCTGTTAGTACCTATTCTCCTCCTCATTTGCTTACGCAAGACATTGCCGAGAAATTTATTGGAGAACTATTTACAGGAAAGATGAATAAGCTTGAACGTTATTTGAAAGTATTTAAGAATGCTGAAATTCATAATCGTCAACTCGCCATGCCAATAGAATGGTATCAAACCAATCATACTTTCTCAGAAAAAAATGATTTATACATCGAATTGGCAACAGAGTATGGTGTAAAAGTCATTCAAGATTGTTTGGCACAAGTACCTAGTGTAGATGTCGAGGATATAGATGCTATAATTTTTGTCTCAACTACTGGTATTTCAACACCGAGTATTGAAGCAAGATTGATCAATCAGTTATCCTTCTCAGATAGCGTTGTTCGGATACCGATATGGGGGCTTGGGTGTGGTGGTGGAGCAGCGGGCATTAGTCGCGCAAATGACTATTGTTTAGCACACCCAGATTCATTGGTATTAGTTATTTGTTTGGAACTTTGTAGTCTCACTTTTCAACCAGAGGATTTAAATAAGAGTAACTTTATAGGTACTTCTCTTTTTGGTGATGGAGTCGCATGTGTTTTAGTTAGTGGGGACCAAGTAAAAAAATCCACAAATAAAATTTTACCTAGTATTAAAGGAACCGCATCAAAATTACTGCCAAATTCTGAAGATGTTATGGGTTGGCGCATCGAGGACAACGGGTTGCATGTAATATTCGCAAAAAGTATTCCAAGTATAATCGAAAAATGGTTTGCTCCATTTGTAGAAAGCTTTCTCACAAAAAATAAACATTCAATAGATGAAATTTCTCAATTTATCGCACATCCAGGTGGAAAAAAAGTTCTCGCAGCATACGAAACTGCTTTAGAACTTCCAAAAGAACTGCTTGCACCAAGTTCAATTGTTTTAAAACGTCATGGCAATATGTCTTCCCCAACAGTACTTTATGTATTGAAATACGTGATGGATCAACAACCAAACTACGGTGAAATTGGGATCATGGCTTCACTGGGACCAGGATTCAGTGGTGAACTGGTTTTACTTGAATGGGAGTGATGAAATGTTATTTGTAATTGTATTCACATTAATTTGTATCCAAAGATTAGTAGAGTTGCGAATTGCTAAAAGAAACGAACAGTATATGAAACAACGAGGAGCAATTGAATTTGGCCAATCTCATTATCCATTTATCGTTGCACTACATATTTTATTTCTCTGCAGTCTTCTACTAGAATATCTTGTAAAAAGCCCATCACTTAACGTCCTTTGGGTCTTGCTTCTAACGTTATTCTTCCTTCTACAAATTAGTCGTATTTGGGTGATTAAATCTTTAGGACATTTTTGGAATACTAAAATTATTGTTTTACCAAATGCCAACTTAGTAAAAAAAGGACCTTATAAATGGATCTCGCATCCTAATTATGTCATTGTTGCTTTAGAAATTTTAGTTATTCCATTAATCTTCCAAGCATACTTCACTGCAGTTATTTTTACGATATTGAATATGGTGATGATGCTAGTTCGTATCCCTGCTGAAGAAGCAGCATTAAAGAGCATTGATCATGAAGAGGGAAATTTGGAACATTTATAAAGGGATACATCAAATGTAAATTCTATGCCTTACATTCAATACAACGCAAAAAACTAGGGGTCATTATAAATCCCCTAGTTTTTTTATATTTGAACCTTATTTAATTTAATTTTTTCCTTTATTTTTTTCTTCCCAGAAATCAGCATTTTTAATACCGAGCTTTTCAGGATTAAATTGTGGATCTTTTCCGTCTTTTTTCTGTTGTTCATAGTCTTTAAGAGCAATGAGGGTTGGTTTGACTAAAAATACTAAAGAAATTACATTCACCCAAACCATTATTCCTAGACCAATATCGCCTAAAGTCCATGCTGATTTTGAAGTCCTTACCGCACCAAAATATGTTGCGATAATGATCAATAATTGGACAACTCGAATTGCAATTTTTTGCTTTTTCCCATCAAAGATGAAGGCAACGTTTGTTTCTGCAATATAATAATATGCCATTGTTGTTGTGAAGGCAAAGAAGAATAATGCTATTGCAACAAATGCTGCACCAAATCCTCCTATTGGAAACGCCGCATCTACAGCTGCTTGCGTATAAGCTGTTCCTGCATCTATTCCTGGAATATTTTCAACAATAAATTTACCCGCACCATCATCAAGTTGAACATTAAACATTCCTGTAAACAAAATCATTAAGGCTGTTGCTGTACAAACTAAAAATGTATCTAAGTATACAGACGCTGCTTGCACTAGACCTTGTTTAACAGGATGTGATACTTCTGCAGCTGCAGCAGAGTGAGGACCAGTCCCTTGACCAGCCTCATTTGCATAAATCCCACGTTTAACACCCCATGCAATCGCTGCACCTAACATACCACTAAACATTTGTTCAGCGCCAAATGCACTACGGAATATTAACGCAAATATATCTGGTACTTTATCTATATTAATAATGATAATAATAGCTGCTACTAATATATAGCCTATAGCCATAAATGGTACGATAATAGATGCTGCATTAGCAATCCGTTTTACTCCGCCAACAATGATCGTTCCTAAGATTAAGCAAACAAATAAGCCAGATACCCAATGTGGAATATCGAATGCGTTATTCATAGCATCGGCAATTGCGTTAGATTGAACAGTTGGTTGAAGTAGTGTCATCGCTACAAGAGCTGCTACCGCGAAAATCATCCCTAGCCATTTTTTACCCGTGAATTTATGGATATAATAAGCTGGACCACCACGGTATTGACCATTTTTTTCTTCTTTATATATTTGAGCAAGTGTTGACTCCACGTAAGCAGTAGCAGATCCGATAAACGCTGTTACCCACATCCAGAACACAGCTCCTGGACCACCAAAGGCAATTGCTGTAGCAGTACCAGCAATATTCCCGGTACCTATCCTACCAGATAACGCCATAGACATTGCTTGGAATGAAGATACACCCGATTCTGACTTTTCGCCATGAAAAATTTGTCCAAACATATCTTTTAGAAACCTAACTTGTACACCTTTTGTTAAGATGGTAAAAACCAAACCAACTAGTAAAATGCCGTAAATCATCCAAGGTCCCCATAAAACATCATAAATAGAATCAATAATGTTTTTCATCTTGTTGTCTCCCATCATAATAACTTTTTACAACTATTAATACCAAAACATTCGGAAGAATTTAAAAATTCTCTTTAAATATCATTTTAACTTTTACATTACATTTTTTATTTTAATATAAATATATATAGTTATGCATTATTTGTAACCGTTTACATAAGAATGGACACAAAATAGACACAATATGTATTTCCAGAGTGGACATTGTGACATTTTTTTAATAATCTAACCCTTCAAAAATGGCTTTATATAGGTATTTTATGACAATCCTCATTGAAATCGTTCACAAAATACAAAAATTGTCCACTGGTGATGATACAAACAGAAAAAATCAATGCATATCTTTATAATTAAGGTGTGAATTAATATTCATTTCATTTAATGAATATACAATAATTTTCAAGACATTTCCTGAATATCTTTTTAAAAAGATATGTTATTAATAATATATTTAAAAAGAAAATGGCTATCATAAGTAAATTATCTACTTATAATAGCCATACTTCTATTTACTAAATAATATAGCCAATATTACGCAACGCATTATACATAAAGGACTCCATATACTTATAAATATCATCCCGTTCTGGTTCTTGATAAAGATCGTGATAACAAACTATCCATTCCTTGTATTGCATTTCTGATACATTTTGTTGCATCAGCCATTTTTTACTATGGGCTGAGGAAACAACTTTATCATTGCCACCATTCATTAATAATATAGGTATATCTGGAAAATCACCCTGAGTCATAACAATATTCTTCATAAATTGATGCAATTCTCGATACCAGTTCACAGTAATATCAGAATTATAGTAAATATCATCTTTTTCTTCTTTATAAAATTCATAACTACGTGTTAGTTGTTTAACCGTAATGTCATGGTGAATTTTTAAATTTCCTGTTAATTTACTAAGCCCTGTTAAAGCATTTGATAATTTTGATGGTTGGTGTATTAAGTGCATCCACGGAGATGTTAAAATTATTCCAGCACATTCGTATTTATGTTTTCTTTCTATTTGAATAGCGAGAGTTGCTCCTAAACCGTGACCAATTATAAATATTGGTAGATTGTAAGTTAACGCTACCTTCATCATTTGACGAATAAATTTTCCATACTCTCTAAAATCTTCGTCATGCGCTTTTTTTCTTCTACTCTCTTCACCGTGTCCTGGTAAATCACCAGTAATGACATGCATTCCAGACATTCTTAATTTTTCGATTAACCATGCATATCTTCTATGATGCTCATATGCGCTATGTATAAATACTACAACAGCTTTCGCCTGACCTTCAGCTTCCCATTTCCACATATTACTTCTCTCCTCATAAAATCCTATCTCTATTTTAACGTATTCTATTTTTTTCTGTTCCAATTATTATATGAGTTTGTTACGATTATTATAAAAAATCTGAGCTAGAAAAGAGGCGTTTTTTAATGATTTATCCTTTTAAAGATAAAAAGCCATCTATTGACCCATCTGTTTTCATCGGTGACAATGTAGTTATAACCGGAGATGTGACAATAGGTCCAGATTCGTCTATTTTTTATAACACCGTTATTCGAGGAGATGTTTCTCCTACTATTATAGGTCGAAAAGTAAATGTTCAAGATTTATGTTGTTTACATCAAAGCCCTATAGCACCACTTATCCTAGAAGATGAAGTAACAGTTGGACATCAAGTGACTTTGCATAGCTGTCATATTAAAAAAGGCGCACTCATTGGTATGGCTTCTATTGTTTTAGATGGTGCCGAAATCGGAGAAGGGGCTTTTATAGGTGCTGGTAGCCTTGTTACACAAGGAAAGAAGATCCCACCAAATACATTAGCATTTGGCCGACCTGCGAAAGTTATTAGAGAACTTACAGATGAGGATAAAAAAGATATGGATCGTATTCTTAACGAATACTATGAAAAAGGACAATATTATAAATCAGTACAAAATAATCCACTTACACGTTAGCTTTTACTTAATAGAAGATTTTCTTATGAAGGTTCAGATTAGTATTCTGAACCTTCCGTACTTATATGAACTTTTATATTGGAGATGCTTATATGAAAAAGATCCACTATAGTTGGGTAATATTAGTTATTACTTTCTTTTCTATCATCGTAGCAGGCATAATACGTTCGTCTTCGGGTGTTTTTATAGAACCCTTTGAAGCTGAGTTTGGTTGGAGTAGACCTGTTATATCCTTCGCTTTTGCTGTAGGACTTTTTTTGTATGGTTTTTCAGGGCCTTTTATGGCTGCATTTGTCGAAAGATTCGGATTAAAAAGAACAATGATTGCATCCATGGCACTTTTAACACTAGGCCTTGGCTTAACTTTTGTCATGACAGAGGAATGGCAACTTATTTTAATTTGGGGTGTCATGATTGGAATTGGTTCTGGCTTATTTTTGACCGTATTAAGCACACAAATTGGAAATCGTTGGTTTGTCAAACACCGTGGTCTAGCTGTTGGTATTTTAACTGCTGCTACAGCAACCGGGCAACTTGTATTGCTACCTATTCTCGCAAGGTTAATAGAGCAGTATAGTTGGCACCATGCTATTGCATTAATCTTTGGTCTAAGTACTATTATGCTCTTAATAATAGTACTCTTCATGAAGGATTGGCCCAAACAGCTTGGAATCACAGCATTAGGAGCTGTTAAGGATGAGTTTAAAATCAGTACCAATACTACTTCAAATGAAAACCCTTTTAAAATTGTATGGATCTCTTTAATAGAGGGAAGTAAAAGCAAAGCATTTTGGCTTTTAGCTGGCAGTTTCTTTATTTGTGGTCTTTCAACTACTGGTCTAATTGGTACTCATTTTGTAGGATATTGCATGAGTTATGGTATTCCGATGGTTCTTGCTGCTTCGATGTTAAGTTTTATGGGAATATTCGATCTGGTTGGTACAACTTTATCCGGTTGGCTTAGTGATAAAATTGATAATCGTTGGCTATTATTTTCTTATTATGGGCTTCGGGGCCTTTCCCTATTGTTTTTACCTTTTGCATTAAATAACGGCTCTATTACTCTACTTGTTATTTTCTCAGTTTTCTATGGCCTTGATTGGATTGCAACAGTACCTCCTACTATTGGCCTTGCAAGACGCGAGTTCGGTATGAAGAAAAGTGCTATGATGTACGGTTGGATGGTCGCATTTCATCAAGTTGGTGCAGCAGTTGCTGCTTATGGTGGTGGACTTATCTACAATATCTTTGATTCTTACACATGGGCATTTATACTTTCAGGGGTATTTTGTGCATTAGGCAGTCTGTTTGTTATTTTACTCAAAAAACATGATCCTAAAAATGAAATTATTATGGATTAAACTTTAAACAGTAATTCTGTGTTTATTCAGCCTTCTTTCCTAGGAATCACTCTTCTTCATCTTCTTTTTATTTTGCTTGCTATTCTTACTACCCGTTAATGTCTGTTGAATCTGAAACAGTTTGAATGTTATTTTACGTTCTATCATCCAACATAATAGTATAAATAGTTTTATATACTATTATGTTCCAGTTTCAATATTAAAATCCAGATAGGCATATCAAGTAATATAAGGAGTGAATTTCTCATTTTTAGAAATAAAAAGAATATGTCTTTTCTTTTAGTTAGCTTTTTGTGCATTTTATTTTATCCCATATTTCTACTACTATATCTTCAAAACAAAATTAGTGGTTCATCTTTTATTCTTTTCTTTTTACTTAGCCTAATTATTCTAACAACTGTTCGTATTTTAAAAAGGAAAAAAGTATACAAAAGAAAAATCAGCTATGCAGTTTGTATACTTTTTATATTATTTTGTTATGAGCTTCCGCTAATTTTTTATGATGCTACAACACATGTGGCACTTCTTTATCAGCCACCTGAGGAAATTATCGAAGGGACTAATATCTATTTACTTGGTGTGAATAGTGTAGAATTCTCTTTAACAAAAAATAAATTAGATGTTTCGAAAATCTTAGAAAGACAACATGTCAAGCCACTTGCTATCGTTGAAGGTGATAATAAAGATCGCTATGCTAGTAAAAATAGACAACTTTTAAGCTGGCTTCATCTTAAAGAAGACACTACTGAACAAATGAAGAAAAATGTTAGTTACTATTTAGAGCAAACCGATCAAAAGACAGAGAAAAAAATAGATGCCTTTCTAAATAGAGAACGTATCGGTGGAGATAGCGGAGGTTTGGCACTTGTATTGTCTGGAAAAGTTAAAAATGAAGGTTTACAAAACGAACACCCTATTGCTATAACGGGAGCAATCGACAAAAATGGTAACGTAAAGACAATTGGCATGTTAAAAGAGAAAATCCAAATCGCTAGTATTTCAGGTATTTCTTATCTAATTATCCCTAGTGGGAATAAAGAAGAAGCTAATAAATTTCGAAAGGAGATTAACAGTAATATTCAAATTTTTGATGTAGCAACAATTGATGAAGCCATTGAGGTTATTGAAAAGATTAATCAAAAATAAAAAGTCGTTCACTTTTTGTGAACGACTTTTTATTTTTGTGTAAATACTTCACTGTTATTTTAAAGAATCAGCAAATTTTGCTTTTAATGCAGATACTTTGTCTGTATTTTCCCAAGGAACATTCAAATCTGTACGACCGAAGTGTCCGTAAGCTGCTGTTTGTTTGTAAATTGGGCGACGTAAGTCTAGCATTTTAATAATTCCTGCTGGACGCAAGTCAAAGAATTCTCGAACCGCTTCAACTAAATCACTTTCTTTAACTTTCCCAGTACCAAAAGTATCGATTGCGATAGATACTGGTTGTGCAACGCCGATTGCATATGCAAGTTGTACTTCTGCACGTTCTGCAAGACCTGCGGCAACAATATTTTTTGCAACATAACGAGCTGCATATGCACCAGAACGGTCAACTTTTGTAGCATCTTTACCAGAGAAAGCACCGCCACCATGACGAGCATAGCCGCCATAAGTATCAACGATAATTTTACGGCCAGTAAGACCTGCATCACCTTTAGGACCACCAATTACGAAACGGCCTGTTGGATTGATAAAGTATTTTGTTTTGTCATCTAGAAGTTCTGCTGGTACAACTTTAGCAATAACTTCTGATTTTAAATCTTTTTTAATTTGTTCTAAAGTTACTTCTTCATCGTGTTGAGTGGAAATAACAATTGTGTCCACTCTTACTGGATGGTTATTTTCATCATATTCGATAGTTACTTGTGTTTTACCATCTGGACGTAAGTAATCTAATTGACCTGATTTACGAACTTCTGTTAAACGACGTGCTAATTTGTGTGCCAAACTAATTGGAAGTGGCATTAACTCAGGTGTTTCGTTGCAAGCATAGCCGAACATTAAACCTTGGTCCCCTGCACCAATTGCTTCAATGTCTGCATCTGTCATAGATCCTTCACGTGCTTCTAATGCTTTGTCAACACCTTGTGCGATATCAGGTGATTGTTCACCTACAGCAACAAGTACTGCTAGGTTTTCTGCATCAAAACCGTATTTACCACGAGTGTAGCCAATTTCCGCTACTGTATCGCGAACAATACCTTTCATATCTACATACGTAGTAGTTGTTAACTCACCTGTTACAAGTACTAGACCTGTTGTAACCGTTGTTTCACATGCTACACGTGCATTTGGATCTTTTGCTAAAACAGCATCCAAAATTGCATCTGAAATTTGGTCACAAATTTTATCTGGATGTCCTTCTGTTACGCTTTCTGAAGTAAATAATCTTCTGTTTGTCATTTGGTTTCCTCCTATTATCAACGAGATCCTCTCGAAAAAAAGATACGGTACTCATTACCCATGTCCGTTTATGTTCTAAACGTCAAGCCAGCTATAAGCTGCTTTTTTAACACGAGGATATAGAAAGTGCCAGTACATAATATAAATAGAATGCAACAAATCGCATATAATAATGAAACAAATCAGATTTGCTTCTATTTTTTGAAAAAAAAAACCTTTCACTCATCGAAAATCAATGAGGAAAGGATATGTTTCGTAAGCACCTTTCACTCTTATCGTTCAAGGAATCTTCCTTGCATCAGATTAGCACCAACGCATCACGTGAAAGATAATGCAGGTTGCCGGGCTTCATAGGGCCTGACCCTCCACCAGCTCGGGATAAGAGTATCCGTTCTAATGCATATACTAAGTGATATTACTATGAAAGTCAAACTTATTTTCTTATAGTAATAAAAAAATCAAATTCATAAAAATTAATTTCCAATTAGTATAGACTATTCGTTTCAATGTGTTATACTAATTCTCGAGATGAAGAAAAGAAACCCATTTAAGGGTAATAACATAAAAAGGAAGGTACGAACAAAGATGAATTCAGTAGAAATTGCGAATGAACTGAAGGGTTTATTACAAGGAAATAACATTTCAGTACAACTTTCAGTCCCACAATTAGTGGAAAAAGCAACTTCCCGCGGTGAAGCAATCTTAACAGTTGATGGCGCTGTTCGTGCAGTAACAGGCAAGTATACAGGACGTTCACCTAAAGATAAATTTATGGTAGTCGAAGAATCTTCTAAAGATCAAATTGATTGGGGTAAAATTAACCAACCAATTTCTGCAGAAGTGTTTGATTCATTATATAACAAAGTTGTTAACTATTTAAAACAAAAAGAAGAAGTTTTTGTGTTTAAAGGCTTTGCAGGTGCAGACAAAGATTCTCGCTTAGCAATCCGCGTTGTTAATGAATACGCTTGGCATAATCTATTTGCTCACCAATTATTCATCCGCCCTACTGATGAAGAACTAAATACACATGAAGCTGATTTCACTATTTTATCCGCGCCTACTTTTAAAGCGGATCCAAAAGTGGATGGTACAACTTCAGAAACTTTCATCATCGTATCTTTAGAAAAACGTATTATTTTAATCGGCGGCACTGAATATGCTGGAGAAATGAAAAAATCTATCTTCGGTATTATGAATTACTTATTACCACAAAACGGAATCCTACCAATGCACTGTTCTGCCAATGTAGGTGAACAAGGAGACGTTGCTCTATTCTTTGGTTTATCAGGTACTGGTAAAACAACGTTATCTGCAGATGGTAATCGTAAACTAATCGGTGACGATGAACATGGTTGGTCTGATAACGGCGTGTTCAATATTGAAGGTGGTTGCTATGCAAAAACAATCAACCTTTCAGCTGAAAAAGAACCAGAAATTTATAACGCTATTACATTTGGTACAGTGCTTGAAAATGTTATCGTAGATTCTGAAACTCGAATTCCTGACTACGATGATGAGACACTAACACAAAATACTCGTGTTGCATACCCAATCCAAAACATTGAAAATATCGTTGATCCTTCTGTTGCAGGTCACCCAAAAACAGTTGTTTTCTTAACAGCTGATGCCTTTGGTGTTTTACCTCCAATTAGTAAATTAACGAAAGAACAGGCTATGTATCACTTCTTATCAGGTTTCACTTCTAAAACACCTGGTACAGAGCGTGGTGTTGTAGAACCTGAACCAGTATTTTCAACTTGCTTCGGAGCTCCTTTCTTCCCATTACATGCTACTGTTTATGCAGAAATGTTAGGAAAGAAAATTGATGAACACCAAGTAAATGTATTCTTAGTAAACACTGGATGGACTGGCGGAATCTACGGTGAAGGTAGTCGTATGAAACTTTCTTACACTCGTAAAATGGTACGCGATGCTATCGACGGTAAACTTAATGATGTATTTACCGACAAAGACCCTATCTTCGGTCTTGCAATGCCAACTGCAATTGAAGGTGTACCAACAAATCTTTTAAATCCGCGTAATGCTTGGGCTAATAAAGAAGCTTATGATAAAAAAGCAACTGAATTAGCTGGTATGTTCCATGAAAACTTTAAAAAATTCGGTGCAGCAGCAGAAGAAATTACTAAAAATGGTGCACCACTCGCTTAAATAAATCAAAACAAGTTAAAAACCTATAAGTAAATCAAAAATCGTATGAAAAAACGAGCAGTATATTCAACTGCTCGTTTTTTTGTGTGCATTTGTACGGGTTTAATGGCAAGTACTCTGATGAGCTAGAATTAAATTCGCTCTTGCGGTGCGGTTATTCGCTCCTGAGACGGTTTTATTCGCTCCTGTGGTGCATTTATTCGCTCGAATTCAAATTTTATTCGCTCTCTAAGCAATTTACGTCCTAAAATCCCCCTCAATATTTTCGCACTCAAAAAAGCACTACAACAAACGTTGCAGTGCTAATCCGTATCATCTGGTACAAATTCAGTGATCAACCTGTATTGTTCAAACATTTCTACAATTGGTTCTGCTTCTTCCTTTGTAACTTGGTTAAAGAAAACTTCTTCTCCATAATTACGGATTTCGAGGCCCTCTCTCATGTCATCATCATGAAAGAGAATGGAAAACCATTTGAGCTTACCATCAATATGTGGCTTTTCTTTAAAGTAATTTCGTGTGTCTTCTTCCAACAGCACTAGTTGGATTTTCACAAGTCCTTCACTTCTTGAAACATAACTAATTTGCTCTAATTCTTGGATTGCTTGTGTTTCTTCTTTCCAATTTTGAATTTGGACTTCGGAATAAGGCTCTGTATAGTTGATCCACAAATCTTCCCAATAGGGATATTTTTCTTCAAATTTCAAGTCATTATTCTTTAACTTTTCAGGGTCCACCCGTGCTTTAATATAGCCCACAATTTGTCACCCCTATGAATGTTGTAACTTCATCCATTGACAAACATCATCTACAACTTTCCGATTTATATCGCTCGGGAAAAAATGAGTATATTCCGGATAATACCAAGTCTCTACATGTTTATTTAAACGTTTTAAACTATTTTCTAAAAGCTGTGCATGTTTAAATCCAACATTTTCATCACACTTTCCATGTATGATTAATACGGATGCATGTAAATCTTCTAAATGTACAATTGGTGTACGTTCTTCGTAAGCTGAAGGATTTGTCTGTGGCGAACCACCGAATACTCTTTTCATCATTCTACGCATATCAATTCTTTCTTCGTACGTATAGGTTACATTTGATACGCCACCCCATGTCACGATTGAAGTAATATCATCGCGCAATATTCCCGTCCATAGCGCCATAATACCACCTCTTGAGAAAGCGAAAAGATGAATACGATCCTTTCTACAAAACTCCTTTAACACCTCTACCGCATTAACTGCATCTAATCGGTCATTACCACCAAATTCATCTCGCCCTTCACCACCACGTGTTCCTCTATAGTATGGTGCAAATACGGTGAAACCATGTGAAGCAAGTTGAGTGATTCTAGCGGGGCGTACCATACCTACACCTTGTATACCACCGCGTAAATACAATATTCCTTCATAATTTGCATGGATAACAGGAGTTGCAAGTAAGCCTTTTACACGTAAACCATCAGACCAATATGTTATTTCTTTTAATGTAACACGTGGATTAGGCGATGGATAATCCCTTAAGCTTTCAATTTTCCCATTTATCTTCACGTTCACTCACCTTTTCAAGAATCTTCTTCATGCCCAAATCTTTCATATAGAAGCTTAAATGTTCGTTTGCCAACAATTCTTCTTCACTCATTAGTATGACGCCTCTTGTTTCTACATTCGGGTGGTTTCGATCGATCATTTCTACTTTTGCGGTGAAAACTGCTTTTGTAAAAGGCATTTGTTCTTGAACCATATAGGTCGCTAACCACTCTATTGATCCAATTGTAGCTCCCGTTTCCTCAAATACTTCCCTTATAGCAGCTTCTTCGATTGTTTCACCTTTTTCTACTTTCCCTCCAGGAAATTCATACCCGCGTTTTGGATGGTCTGTAAGTAACCATTTTCCTTCATACTTTGCTAATACAAGAACATGTTTTGGTTCAATAGAAAATGCATTCTTCTTAAAAGACAATTCACAGCCATTACCATTTAAATCTGTATATGTAAACATACCTTCGCTCACTCCTTATTACCCTTAGTGTAGCGAAGGAATCACCAACTATCAACTATAGTAAGGCATTTGTTCAATGAATTTTTTTGTTTCTTTATCGCCAAATTCATGAATAAGTGCATATATCTTCATCAAGTGGAAATCCACTTCATCATTTTGTTCATCAAAATGATAAGGTACAGCAGGAAGTTGTGCTCTCCACATACCATCATTATCCCAACTGGTCATTTGTTCGAATAATACATCAAAAATTCTTAACATAGATGGATCTACATTTATGTGAAATTCATATGGCGCAAGTTGTGGTGCAAAATTATAATATTTGTGCATAACAGATATATAAACATCAACATTATTAGACATTTGAATTCTCCTTTTTTCATAGCTTGGTTTATTTAAAATATTTTTATACAAAAAGACATCCTATAATCGAAATAGGATGCCCTCTAAACCTTCCGTTTGAAGTCTTTTATGCTTGAATATCTATAACGGAACCTTTATACGGATGAACAGCAGGTTGTTCTGGCATTTGTTCTAACAATTGAACTGCTGAAGTTGTTTCCATATTCATGGCATTTTGCAAAACACTCATTTGAACTGTTTGTTGTAGTTCTAAAAGTTGTGTATTCATAATTGAATTCAATTCCAATTTTCAATTCCCCCTTTATAGTATTTATATCGGGAGAAAATAATCTATCTACATTTTTTGATTGATTTTTCATCATCTATTTGTTCAAGGAACTTCATTATAATCGGCAATTCCGGAGGACTTATCTTTTCAGGTAATTGCTTTATATCAAAAAATCGAAGTTCTTTTACTTCTTCTATATCTAATTTGAGTTCTCCATCATAGTCGGTACATATGAATGAAGTGATCACATTATAAACTTCATCGCCATGTGGATATTGATAGTAAAAGTTTTCCCCAGAAAATATATTAAACAAGTTAAGTGATTTTGCCTTTAATCCTGTTTCTTCATACAATTCCCTTTTTGCCGCTTGTTCTAGTGTTTCGCCCGGTTCTAATGCACCACCCGGCAATCCCCAACAATTATTGTCTTGTCTTAACTGCAACAATAATTGGTGATCAGAGTTTAATAAAATCACATTTGCTCCTGGAAGTATTAGTGGACGACTACCTACTAGCGCTCTTAATTCCGATACATATCCCATATGATTTCCCCTTTCCCTCTCTAAAATAAAGCGAAACTCAATCAGCGTAAGTTGTTTTCTACACCAATCACAGGAATAAACGATATGTATCTGAATAATGTTTCATTTAAAATGAATTATTTCTAACTATTCAGTTATTTATAAAACCATTTTTTAAACTCTTGCTATAGCCAATCTTCTACTAGTAAAACTTCTTTTCTATTTGTATCTAATTTAATCTTTCTTCCAATCGGCATAGCATGCATAGGATGCGTATGTGCACAGTCAAACTCAGCTAAAATTGGAATATGTAGTTGATCAATTTGCTCCACAAGTATTTCAAAAGGTCTTCTGCCTGTGCCAAGATCATCAAAAAGTTCATGTTTTCCTAGAATAATACCAGCCACTTTATCAAAAACACCATGTAATTTTAGCATTGCAAAATTCTTTTCCACTGTTGCAGCATCTTTCGCACTATCTTCAATTAGCAGAATATCTCCTTTCTTGATCTCAGGAAAATATTCTGTACCTATAAATCCATACATCGTATTTACATTACCACCAATAAGGCGGCCTTCTGCTACACCTCCATTAACACAAATCCATTCGTTATTATATAACGTTTTTTCTTGTGTTTTTTCCAACCAGTTAACACACTCATCAGACCATTTGTCAGGAGTAGGAATACTGTAAGGAAGGGATTTTTTAGCTACAAATAAATTTTCAAAATACTGGTAAGTATCAGATACGAGTGGTTCAAATTCACCAAATGAAGGAACTATAGCTGGTCCATAGAATACAGGTATATTGGTTTTTGCATATAACGCTAGGAGAATAGCGGTTGCATCAGAATAACCAATGATCAACTTTGGTGAACATCGAAATGCTTCATAATCTATATAAGGCAATAGACTATTTGAATTCGTACCACCTATCGTTGACATAACCATCTTTACTTTAGGATCTCGCAACAACTCATTTAGTTCCTCAGCGCGTTCTTTTGGAGTGCCACTACGATAATAATCTTGTTTTCCTGTCAAACTTCCCTCTTTTATGTAGAATCCCTTTTCTTCTAAAAATCGTTTACTACGCTCATATCTAACCTTTGAAGTTACAGTGACGGGTGAAGATGATGAAAAAATACGATTGTATCTCCTTGTTTTAACTTTTCAAACAACATAGCTACCACCCTTCTATTATTATGAAGTATTGTAAGTATACTACACATTATTGATCATTAATCTACTCAATTAGTAGCACTTAATTGTTTATTGTAAATCTGGATAAACTATCACTTTCATACAAGAAATAACAAAAATATGAAATAAGTATGAAGAAAATATGAAGAATTTGAGTAATAATCACTAAAACCCATCATTTCAAAATAACTAATAGAAAATGACACATTTTTACCACAATATCGTTACACTTTGGACTAATTCGCCTCTTCTTTTAAGAAAAACAAGTTTTATACTGTAAGTGAAGTTAAAATAACAGTTTTCTTAGGAGGAAGTTTAAATGGATGTTTTGATTTTAGCTAGAATTCAATATGCAATCACAACCATTTTCCACTTTTTCTTCGTTCCATTTTCAATTTCTATGATATTCCTAGTATCTATATTTGAAACTATGTATGTATGGAAGAAGAAGAAAATTTACTTAGACATGTCTTTATATTGGGGGAAGATTTTCCTTATATCTTTTGCAATTGGGGTTGTCACAGGTATTTTGCAAGAATTCCAATTTGGGATGAACTGGTCAGAATACTCTCGCTTCATGGGAGACGTTTTTGGAGCACCATTAGCAGTTGAAGCCTTACTTGCATTCTTTATGGAATCTACTTTTATAGGCGTTTGGATGTTTGGACGAAACAAATTGCCTAAGTGGGTTATTGCACTTTCAGCATGGCTTGTTACTTTTGGAACAACATTATCTGCACTTTGGATTTTAGCAGCTAATTCCTTCATGCAAGAGCCAGTTGGATTCAAGATTGAAAATGGAAAAGCTGTTTTAACAGACTTTATGGCGTTATTAACTAACCCACAATTATTAGTCGAATTTCCACATACTATTTTTGGTGCACTTGCTACAGGTACATTCGTCGTTGCCGGCATTTGCGCATATAACTTATTAAAAAAACGAAATACAGAATTTTTCAAAAAAACATTTAATTATGCAATGGTAATCGCTTGTATCGCCGGCATCGGGATTGCTCTTTCTGGTCATACACAAGCCCAACATTTAATGTCATCACAACCGATGAAAATGGCTGCTTCTGAAGCATTATGGGAAGATTCCGGTGATCCTGCAGCTTGGACTATAGTTGGAGGAATTGATACAGAAAACAAAGAAAATAAGTGGGAGGTAAATATTCCTTATCTATTAAGTTATCTTGCTTACAGTGAATTTGATGGTTCTGTTGAAGGCATGAAAACACTCCAAGCAAAATATGAAAAATTATATGGAGAGAATATTAACTATATTCCACCTGTCAAAACCGTTTTCTGGAGTTTCCGTATTATGGCTGGATTTGGTGGTTTAATGATCGTTATTTCATTATTAGGTTTATGGTTTGCAAACCGTAAAACATTAGAAGATAAAAAATGGTTTTTACGAGTTTTATTAGTATCAATTGCTTTACCATTTATCGCGAACACTGCGGGTTGGATCATGACAGAAATTGGTCGCCAACCTTGGACAGTATTCGGCTATTACACTACAGCCCAATCGATTTCACCTAACGTATCGAAAGGACAAATTCTATTCTCAACAATTTCTTTTAGTACCTTGTATGTCATTCTTGCAATTGTTTTAATCATCCTAGTAGCTAGAATTGCCAAACAAGGACCAGATATGATTATTAATAAAAAATCCGACTCAAAAGTAGATTTAATGGACAAGGAGGCGTTTGAAGAATGACTTTAGAAGAACTATGGTTCGTATTAATCGCGGTCCTCTTCATCGGATTCTTTTTCTTAGAAGGATTTGACTTTGGTGTAGGGATGTCAACACGCTTACTTGCCAGAAATAAACATGAACGTGAACAATTAATGGACACTATAGGGCCATTCTGGGATGCAAACGAAGTATGGCTTATTACAGCGGGTGGTGCGCTCTTTGCCGCCTTCCCAAACTGGTACGCTACGATGTTCTCTGGATACTATACATTATTTGTCCTCCTCCTACTTGTCCTAATTATTCGTGGGGTGGGAATTGAGTATAGTCACCATGTTAAAACCGACAAAGCAAAAAATATTTGGCATTGGTTATTCTTTATCGGTAGTATCGGTGCACCATTCTTATTAGGAATGTTATTTACAAGTCTTGTTAAAGGAATGCCTATTAACCAAGACATGCATCTATTTGGTTCATTTAGTGATTTTGTAAATATTTACTCACTTATTGGTGGACTTGCTGTTGTTCTACTTTCACTTGTCCACGGCTTAACATTTATTGGTTTACGTACAACTGGTGATGTTCATACTAGAGCTATCTCATTATTAAACAAAGTTTATATTCTATTGTTCGTTGGAGAAATCGTTTTTGCTGTATTAACTTATTTACAAACAGATTTATTCACAGTTCGTCCAATCGCAACTCCAGCATTACTAGCATTAACAGTTATTGCTACAATACTGGGCTGGCTGTTTGCCAATAAGAGAGGCGAAAAAATTGCTTTTACGTCTTCGGGACTTGCCATTGCTTTTGTAGTAGCAATGTTATTTATCGGCTTATTCCCTCGTGTTATGATCAGCTCAATTGACCCTGCATTCAATCTAACAATTGAAAATGCAGCAAGTGGGCATTACACGTTATCTGTTATGACAAAAGTAGCCTTCACATTATTACCATTTGTTTTAGGCTACCAAATTTGGAGCTACTACGTATTCCGTAAACGTATTAGCCCTAAGAAATAGGTGACATAAATGATTGACAAAGCGCTATTTAAACTAAATGGTTTTAAAAGAACAATTGGTTTCTTGTTTGTGATGGCAACTTTGCAAGGTGTATTCACTATACTCCAAGCCATTTATCTAGCGATGACAATTACAAATCTATTCCATAAGGAGCAGCTGGCTAATCAGCTGCTCCCTATGTCGTTATTTTTTATCTTTTTCATGTTAAAACAAACTATCATATACTTTAGAGAAAAATATATGAAACGTTTTTCGATGAAGATAGGTTCTGATTTAAGGAAGGAACTAAATACAAAATTATTTAATCTTGGTCCGAATATTACAGCTACTGAAGGTACAGGAAATATGGTCACTTTAAATTTAGAAGGTATCTCAAATGTTGAACAATATGTTCAATTATTCTTACCTAAAGTAGTTAATATGAGCGTCATTCCTATTTTGATATTCATTTATACGTTAACACTTGATACAACGTCAGCTCTAATACTTTTACTTGTTCTTCCTGTTCTCATCTTTTTCTTAATTTTATTAGGCATTGCTGCACGCGTAAAAGCTGATAAACAATATGAATCGTATCAAATTTTATCAAACCATTTTGTTGACTCACTTCGCGGATTAAAAACACTACGCTTTTTAGGACTAAGTAAAAAATACGATCGGAATATAAAGAAGGTAAGTGAACAATATCGAAAAGCTACAATGGGAACTTTAGCCATCGCTTTTCTCTCCACATTTGCATTAGAATTCTTTACAAGCATTTCGATTGCTATTGTGGCTCTATTTTTAGGATTGGGGTTGATCAAAGGTACATTAGTTCTTCTTCCATCCTTAATCATTCTAATTTTAGCACCCGAATACTTTGCTCCGATACGGGAGTTTGGAGCAGATTATCACGCAACATTAGATGGAAAAAATGCATTTACAGCCATTTCATCTATATTAGCGAAGCCCTTATATAATCAAGACCAGAAAGAAATTACGAAATGGGATGCACAATCTACCCTAAATATTAAAAACTTAACAGTGCAGCATGAAGAGGCAAATCAGCCTTCATTACATGATGTAAAATTTACGATTAGAGGTTTTCAAAATGTAGGAATAATTGGTGCAAGTGGTTCTGGTAAATCTACGTTAATCAATGCATTAAGCGGATTTGTTGAAACAAAAAATACAGATATCTTACTAAACGGTGAAACCATTAGTTCTTTTAACAATAAAAATTGGCAAAACCAAATTTACTATATCCCTCAACATCCCTATATTTTTCATAATACAATTCGAAATAATGTGGCTTTTTACACGAAAAACTCAACAAATAAACAAATTGAGAATGCCTGTGAAAGAGCCGGTTTAAGTGATGTTATTGCTTCGCTACCAAATGGCTATGATGAAATGATTGGTGAAACTGGTCGTACTTTAAGTGGTGGCCAAGAACAACGAATTGCACTAGCTCGTGCCTTCTTGGATGATTCTCGCAAAATTTTACTATTTGACGAACCGACAGCTCATCTAGATATTGAAACTGAATGGGAAATTAAACAAAGGATGTTACCATTATTTAAAAATCGGTTAGTCTTCTTTGCTACGCACCGACTACACTGGATGATGGATATGGACTTAATACTTGTGATGGATCATGGTGAAATTGTTGAACAAGGTACCCATAAAGAACTTATAGCCAAAAAAGGGTATTACTATCAATTGGTAAAACAACAATCCCATGGAACGGAGGCTTAATGTTATGACGACAAAACAACAAAATATCCTCAAACATACATGGGTAAAGCCTTATTTAAAGCAAAATAAAAAACATTTATTGCTAGTCTTTTTCCTAGGAACAATGACATTTATATGCGCAAGCGCGCTCATGTTCACATCCGGGTATTTGATTTCAAAATCTGCTACACGCCCAGAAAACATTCTACTATTATACGTACCCATTGTACTCGTACGGACATTTGGGATTTTTCGTCCTGTATTTAATTATTTAAATCAGCTGACAAGCCACTCATTTGTCTTGAAAATCGTGTCAAACATGCGTGTACGATTATATAAAAATTTAGAATCACAAGCTTTAACACTATCAAATCGTTTTTCTACGGGTAATTTACTTGGTGTTCTAGCTGATGATATCGAACATTTGCAAAACTTTTATTTGAAAACTATTTTTCCTAGTGTATTTGCGACTGTTTTGTATTTCATTTCTGTTGTAGCGTTAGGTTTTTTCTCTATTCCCTTTGCGTTATTAATAGCATTATTATTATTTGTACTATTGATCGTCATTCCACTTGTATCGTTGTTAGCCAATCGTAAACGATTAATGCAGATGAAAGTAATTCGTAGTGAATTATATGCTTCGCTTACTGATGCAGTAATGGGATTAAGCGATTGGAAGATTAGTGGAAAACAGCAAACCTTTTTAACGGATTATGAAAAAATTGAAGAGAAACAAGATATTTTAGAATATCAAATGGACACTTTTAATCGTCGACGTAATTTGTTATTTCAAGTAATAGTTGTACTCATGACATTAGTAATGATTTGTTTTGCTGCAACGAATGCAAATGCAGGTGACTTTGCTCATATTTGGATTGCTGCATTCGTATTAGTAGTATTCCCTTTAGCAGAAGCTTTTTCACCTGTTTCAGATGCTATAAGCCATATTCCTAGTTACGAGACTTCTCTACACCGATTAAATAAGATTGAAGCAGCTAATATTGGCACAAAAGAACATGTCAATACTATGAAAGGGCAACCTATTAACATCACATTTAACGATGTTTCATTTAAATATGACAAAGAACAGAGTGCCGTCTTAAAGAAGCTTAATCTACAATTTGAGCAAGGTGAGAAAATCGCTATTTTAGGGAAAACAGGATCTGGTAAAAGTACAATTGCAAAACTTATATTGGGCGTCATTCCTCCATCTGATGGCACAGTACAACTGAATGGTCAAAATTCATCTTCAATTCAGGAGGACATAGCTACTTACGTTGGGGTTCTCGAACAAAAGCCACACTTATTTGACTCTACTGTGATGAATAATATTCGTTTAGGAAATATACATGCTACTGATGAAGAGGTTATGGAAGCGGCTAAAAAAGTACAAATGCATAGTTATATCGAATCGCTTCCAGATGGCTACAATACTCGCATGCAAGAACTTGGAGAACGCTTTTCAGGAGGAGAACGCCAACGTATTGCATTAGCACGAATTTTGTTACAAGATACCCCCATTGTAATTCTTGACGAACCGACAGTAGGTCTTGATGCAATTACTGAACAAAAGCTAATCGATACTATTTTTAAAGCCTTACAAGGAAAAACAATTATTTGGATAACGCACCACTTAGCCGGTGTCGATCATATGGATCGAGTTATGTTCATAGAAGATGGTTCAGTTTACTTAGAAGGCACACATCAACAATTACTTTCAAGTAATGCTCGATATCGAAGGTTATATACATTAGATCATCCAATGATGGAGTAAAGTATAGTTTGAAAGAAAAGGAACAACGATGATCTCGTTGTTCCTTTTCTGCCTGCTAATATTTTAGAAACAATCTCATTCTAAACAATATTTCATCTCAAGCCTCTAATTGCATCAATGCGCCAAAGTATTGTGATGCTGTTGTAAAACATATGAAAGCAATAAGTTCACTTATTTCCTCATCACAAAGACAATCCTTTAAAATATTGACAATAGCAGAGGGGGTTTTCCCTTTGTAAGTAAGAAAAGCTTGTGCAAATCCAACACTCACCGTTATTTTCTCATCATAGTATTTGTTATCAGGTTTCCCCTTTGCTTTACAATATTCACAACCATTTTCCTGTGCAAGCGTTCTTCTTACTTGCTCCTTTAACATTGCAGATAGAAAACCATCCTTCTCTAATTCTTCGCTTAAACTATTCCACTTTTCCATAATCCTTGTATTATGCCCTAACAATTTTTGAAATGGTGTAGAGCCTATTTTTGAATATGAAATTAATGTCATTTTGTATCCCTCCTATAAAATATTGTAAGATTAATAATAGAAATTTCACATTATACATTAAAGGTATTTTTCAAAAATACTTTTAAGAAAGAAGGTAAAAACACATGATAGATTTAATCGATAAATCGATATTAAAAGAGCTTTCTAATGACAGTCGTTTCTCAATGAGTGAATTAGGTCGTCGCATTCATTTATCTGCACCCGCTGTTAAAGAAAGAGTAAAGCAACTTGAGGAAAAAGGAGTTATCGAAACATACACAGTCAAAATTAATGATAAATGTTTAGGTTACTCTATACAGTGTATTATCGAAGCCACTATCAAAAATAATCGTTATAACGATTTTAAAGAACTTATTCAAACATATAATCATGTAGACTTTTGTTATAGAATTGCGGGAGATGCCTGTTTTATGTTGAAGATAAATTTCACCACTTTTGAAGATGCAGAAAAAACAATAGATGAATTACAACCATTAGCTCATACAAAAACAAATTTTATTTTTTCTGAAGTAAAGACATATAAAAATTTTTAAAATTAATGTAGACAAATATATGGATTTTTCACCTCTAGGCGTTTTCATTAGAAACGCCTTTTCAACTTCTCATATATTACTTTATAGAAGTTAGAAAATTTCGAAAGTGGTGAGGATTCATGTATCTGTATTCTCATATGTTCTTTACTGGACTGCTCTTAGGACTTGTTTTAGATGGGTTAACTAATTTATGTTTCGTGAATATGAAACATAATAACAGAATTACTGTCATCTTCATCATTGCGATTATTTTATTTATAATTAGCCTTTTAATAGGTAATACAATCGGGAATTCGATTGGGTTTATCAGCCTAGGTATATATCTAACAGCTTTATCCTTAGCCTTAGCGGGAATTCAATCTTCTTGGAGAAAGTATGTATATATTGCAGTTATTCTGGTCACTTCTACCTTTTATATTGTTTACTTCTTATAAGTCAGAAATTTTATACTTATAAACATCATTAAAAACCCTACAAAATGGTTCTTTTGTAGGGCATTTATATAAAATCTCCGGCATTTTATAAATGCTTAGAGATGTATACATGATTATCCTTCCATTTGTCCGATCAAAAATTGGACCGTTTCTATATCAGAAGTTGTTGGTATTTCGAACTCTTGTTGATACTTTTCTGCACCTTTTCCGGTTATACATACCCAATCACCTGAGCTAGCATCCTCGAACACCTGCTTAATGGCTAAAGTTCTATCAGGAATGATATAGCCTCCCTGACTTAGAACATTCAATGCTTCTTCCATTTCTTCATAACTAACGTCATTTAGATCATCAAATGTGAGAATATGGACATCACTAATTTCTTTCGATACATTGACCATTCCACCTCTTTTGGAAATATCACGATTTCCCCTGAAGCCAAAGATATGGAAAATGCGATTTGCACCTTCTTCTTTGGCTGTTTGTAAACAATGATTGAAGGCATCTGCCGTATGTGCATAATCCACAACAATTGTTGCCCCTTTAGGGTGTTGAAACATTTCAAACCGTCCTGGAACTCCAGGGAATAATTCTAATGCTTGTAATATCTCTTCTGGTGAAATACCTATTTTACTTGCTGTTAGAAAAGCCATTGCAGCATTTAATATATTGTGTTTCCCCAAAATATTGAGCTTTAAATTGATATTAGGTGTATTTTCAAATGTAATGATGGAATTTCCGGATTTTAGAAGATCGATTTGTAAATCATGATGATTTTGATCGCCAATTACATGGATTGTACGATTGTTAGCCATTAGTTGTTCAGCTAGTTTTTGACCCCAATTGCAATATTGATTAATAATTGCTTTACCTTCAGGCTTCAATTGATCAAAGAGACTTGCCTTTACAGAGAAATATTCATCCATATCTCGATGATAATCTAAATGATCTTGGTCTAAATTTGTAAATAAGCAAAAATCAAATTCAACACCATTGACACGATATTGCGAAAGGCCATGTGAAGAAATTTCCATAATGATATATTCATCTTCACTTAAAGAAAGTTGTTTGTTTAATTCGAGGGCATCAGGGGTAGTATTAGATGAAGGAGCAGCTTTTCCATTAATCACATTTTTAACCGTACCAAACAGAGAGCATTTTTTACCAGCTGATTCTAAAATATGTTTAAGCATATAAGAAGTGGTGGTTTTCCCGTTTGTACCAGTAATACCGATCATCTTCTTATTTTTCGATGGATTCCCATAAAATTCACAGGCTAACTGCGCAAGTGCAAAGCGGCTATTTTCTACCTTGATATACGGAACAGATAATCCTGTTAAATTCTTCTCTCCAATAACAATTTTAGCACCTGCATCAATTGCATTTTGTATAAAATCATGTCCGTCTACACGATAACCTTTGATGGCAACAAAGATATCATTGGGGCGGATTTCAGTGGAATTAGTAGTAATTCCATCGATGTCCATATCACCTATAGAGTCATTAACATTTTGTTCTATGCGTCCTAATAGGGCATTTAGTTTCATGATATTCACTCCTAGTGAAGCATAACGTCACATTGGACATTTTAATAATTCTTATTTATAATGACCCGTTAAACGCAATTTATACGAATGTATTGAGAAAATAAAACACAAGCCTTTCATTACTCTACAAACTAAATGACCGATAATGACTTAAGACAACAACAAAACGCGAATTCTAAGTTAGAATTCGCGCCCCTGACTATTTCCGCATCGCTTTAAAAATAAAGCTAACAACAAAAATTAATATAATCGCTCCTATTAAAGCTGGTATTATATAGAAATCGCTTATTTTTGGTCCCCATGAGCCAAATATCAAACTACCGATCCAAGCACCAATAATACCTGCAATTATGTTTCCTATAATACCGCCTGGAATATCTTTACCTAAAATTAGGCCAGCTAACCAGCCTAAAATACCACCTATAATTAAATACCAAATAAAACTAAACATAATAATATCGACTTCCTTTCTTTCGGCTCTGCTTATATATTCCCCGTTTCCGTGAATTTAAACGTAGCTTTTAGAACGCCAATAGATAGTTGTATTATTTTACTGGTACGTCTAGTGTAGGTTGGTTAATATTTTTGTCATTATAATGCCACCATTCAGAGCTAATTGTTGTAAAACCAACTTCAGTCATGATTTTCGTTAAGAAATTCATATTTTTCTGTGCCTTTTTAGAATTCTTTTTATATGTACGACCAGCCTTTTTTGAAAATGAATCAAATTTAGTTGGCATAGTTAGTTCTCTGCCCTTTTTATCAACCAATGTTACATCAACACTTACTCCCTTACTGTGTTTTGAATCCAATAATGGGTAAGCTACATACATATGATTTTGAATCTTATACCACATTTCCCACTGCACACTTAAGGGACGATATGCATCCCAAATTTTAATCTTATACCCTTTTTTATTTGCCAGCTTGTTAGCTTTTTTTAATTTTTTTGCTGTAGATTTTGTCATTAATGCCTTCGCTTTTTTTGGATATAATCGGTATCCCATAAAATTATTCTTCGTCGCATAGTGTAGGTCAATAACAAAACCATCTTTTTCAGTTAACTCCACTAATCCAGCTTCTTTATAATTGACCGGCGCATTTTTTAAATATTTTGCAGAGGCCCAACCTGTTTTTCCATTATAAGTTACCTTGTACCAACCTTTATAATACTGCGTTGCTTTAACGAAAACGCCTTGATCTATTTGACCAATCTTCGAATATTTTACCCCAGCACCTTTACGAATATTCAATTGTGCTGTTGCTTTTAAAGTTTTTTCTACTTTTTGTATTGTTGCTGCCTTTGCTGTTGTTGAAGAAATCACTCCACAATCAACTCCTCCCATTAATAGTGTAAAACTTAAACAACCTGCAATCAGTAATGTCATTATTCTCACAAAATCCGCCTCTAATTTCTTTATATAGTATTTATATTATCCATTTTACTTTTTGAAATAATTGTATGCAATCTCACATTTAAGTATATTATCTAAAAATAATCTTTAGTAAGCAAAATTCCCTATCAGCTTTCATGAAACGTTCACAGTTCTTATTTTCACTAAGCACTATACTATAACTATATTTAAAATTTTAGTAAAATAAAGATGAATTAAAAATGGAGTGATCATAATGTCTGTTGCGTGGATTGCAATTATGCCAGTTGTCGTACTGACAGTGGTATTGGCTAGCGTATTAATATACTTTATAGCCAAAAACAATAAAAAAAATTCCCATAAAACAATTGATCCGAAACCAGCTGAGAATTTCAATAACTATTCGAAGAAAGAAGAGTTGAAGTGAAAAAGCTATTTATATTACCAATTCGCTTTTATCAAAAGGTGATTTCACCTTTGAAACCACCAAGCTGTCGCTTCTATCCAACATGTTCCAATTACGGAATTGAAGCTATTGAAAAACATGGTGTATTGAAAGGCGGATATTTAACAATCAATAGGATTTTACGCTGCCAACCATTTTGTAAAGGTGGATATGATCCGGTACCTGAAGAATGGCCTCCAAAAAAGAAATAATTTTGGAGGTTTTTCTATTGTCTTTTTACTAGAAATCTTGTATAGTAGTAATTGTTCTAAAAATAAACCGTAATCATTACTATTTACGAGGTGTGAAAATGAAAAAATTCTTTTCCATTTTTTTAATTGCCCTATTAGCTGTTTTCACTGCTGCATGCGGAGCAGACAAAAAAGCTAATACTACAAAAGACCAAAATGGCAAACTGAAAATTTATACAACCGTATATCCACTAGAATACTTCGCAAAACGTATTGGTGGCAATCATGTAGAAGTATCTTCTATTTACCCACCAGGATCAAACGAGCATACTTTTGAGCCTACACAAAGAGATATGATGAATATCGCCGATGCAGACTACTTTTTCTATATCGGACTAGGACTTGAAGGATTCGTAGAAAACGCACAAAAATCTTTAAAAAGTGAAAATGTTCAATTTGTAGAAACAGCTGCAAATGTATCTAAGGATAAACTAGCTGTAAGTACCGGTCATGAAGATGAGGATCATGCTACTGAAGAACATCATCATGGCAATGACCAAGTCGATCCACATGTCTGGCTATCGCCCATTATTAGCCAAGACCTTGCTCTTTCTATTAAAGATGAACTAGTAAAAGCTCAACCAGATAACAAAGCAGATTTCGAAAAAAACTATGATTCACTTGTAAAAGACTTAAAAGCATTAGATAAAGACTTTAAAGCTATGTCAGATCAAGCAAAGAGAAAGACATTCTTTGTCTCACATGCAGCCTTTGGTTATATTGCTGGAACATATGGCCTTAGCCAAATCTCAGTAGCTGGTTTAAATTCACAAGACGAACCATCACAAAAAGAACTTACTAAAATCGTCGACCAAGCCAAAAAAGAAGATATTCACTATGTATTATTCGAACAAAATGTCTCATCTAATTTAGCAAAAGTTATTGAAAAAGATATTGGTGCTGAGCCGCTTACATTAAATAATTTAAGCGTACTTACAACCGATAACATTAAAAACAAGGAAGACTATTTTACAATAATGCATCAAAATATCGAAACATTTAAGAAAGCTTTGGAGAAATAATATAGAAAAGGGGCGTCCAATAAGTCAAAAACTTACGTGGCTGCCCCTATTTTTATATAAATTTTTATGTGTATTACTTCTTCGGTGGTCGAATCAAGATTCTACCATCCTCATTGAAAAATGACTTTAAGATACAAATGCTTTCAACATCCACACATGCTTTTCTAAGCTCTGATTAATCGAATTTAACAAATCCTCAGTCATGTCATCATTTTCATTTGCTGCTTCAGACATTCCCTTTTTAAGATTCTTCATCATAATTTCAAAATCTTGAATCAAAATCTTGACCATTTGTTCAGCAGTTTCACTTCCTGATACCTCTTTTATCTCTGAAATTTCGAGATGCTCTTTTAAAGTGGCAACGGGTTGTCCTCCTAAAGCTAATATGCGCTCTGCAATATCATCCAGATGACTTGACGCTTCATTGTACAATTCCTCAAATTTTTCATGTAATGTGAAAAAAGAAGGTCCTTTTACATACCAATGGAAATTATGAAGCTTTGTATACAGTACAGACCACGATGCAACGAGTTGGTTTAGTTGAAGCTGTAATTCAGACATCATTAAAACACTCCTATTTCTTTTTTAATTTCTTATTTAATATTCCACTAATATTCGGAAGCTAAACATAAGAAATCAAAAAGAAATAATTCTAATTATTAGTAACAACAACTCGTCTCTTACAACACATTTAAGAAAAGTTTTATATAAACATTTCAAAAATTCCAATGCCGATTAAGATTACTCCTGATATTAATGTAGAATTTTTGCCAATAAACGTCTTTGAGAGAATAAGTCCAAAATGTCCTCCAATTGCAAATGTCAAAAGCGAAAAGAATCCTATAGATATCACTGTAAAGATAGCTGAAATACCATTCGCACCTATTCCTATTCCTCCACCAATACAATTTATTGATAAAATTAGACCTAAAACAATTGCTTCTCTAATCGAGATAATATTATTTTGATCCTTATCAATTTTTTCTAAATTCTCCTCTGATTTTGCACATGCAAAATTATTCGAGACAATCGTATATAAACCAATTACACACAACAAAATACATCCTACAATATTCGCTTTTTCTTGTGAGATAAATTCTATCAACACACTCCCAAGCAAAACCGATAAATAAGTAACAATCATTGATACTACTGCAATTGTCAGATTAGACGCAAAAGGTATTTTCGTCTTTTTGACACCATAAGCAAGACCTATACCTAAATTATCTAAATTTGCAGCAATTCCAACTAAAATAATCGTAATCCAATGCATAGAATCCTCCCTATTTGTAACGCACTCAACTCATCATATGCAGGGATAAATTTTTTGCTCTCCAAATTATAATGAATGTAAAAAAAGGATTTAGAAGCTAAAATCTTCTTAATCCTTTTCCCCTTATGCTATTAAAAATTTCGATCCGACCATAAACAAGATATATACAGCACAACCGATTAATACAGATTGACCTGGTTTAAACCAATTAGTCAATAAATAGATTCCAACTACTAAAACAACCATACCTACTGCTCCAACAATCCCATTGCGTTGTGTAATATGAAAAGCTTTTGGCGTCATATTATGCACTTGTAAATTTAGGTTCATTAAGGTCATGATCGGTAAAAGTGTTATGATGCCTGATAAAAACAAGAATTTCGATTTGCTTAACATAGCAGCAAGCATCATGACAGTGCCACCGATGATAAATTGTATTACATATCCCACGACTATTACTCCTAACAACTATTATTGATTTGTTGCCATTGTAATGTTATTTTTTTCATAAGTAAACTTAATGTTTTGAATGATAAGTATAGAAAAAATTTATAGATGGTGATATCATGTCGATCAATAAAATAAAAGCATTCGTAACTGCAGTCGAATATGGAAGCTTAACAAAAGCTGCCGAACAACTTGATTACACACAACCTAGTATTAGTCATATGATTAGCAGTTTGGAAATGGACTATGGATTTTCACTTTTAATAAGAGGGAAAAATGGAGTCAAACCTACAGAAAACGGAAAAGCGCTGTTGCCAATCATGCACGAAATACTGAAAGGTTCACAACTTCTAAACGAAATGGTCAATGATATTAACGGCTTAGATAGTGGGAAAATTCAAATTGGGGCATATACAAGTGTTTGTGTACACTGGATGCCAACGGTTTTAAATTTATTCAATACAAAATACCCCAAAATTGAAGTTCAATTATACGAAGGAAATTCTCAAGAGATTAAACTATGGTTAGAGAGCGGGAAGATTGACTTTGCAATTGGAACAACACAAATCGACGAACATCCTCATTTTATCCCTTTAATGCAGGATCGAATGCTTGCCATTCTACCTAAAGAGCATCGGTTAGCTACATGTGATTCCATACCACTTAAAGCTTTTTCAGAAGAACCTTGCATCATGCCTTATGAAGATTCCCATCATGATGTGCAATTTATCTTCAAACAAGCTAAAATCTCTCCACATATTGCGTATCAAATTCGTGGTGATGAAGCAATTATTGCCATGGTAAAAAAGGGGTTAGGTATTAGTTTACTTTCCGAATTATTGATAAAAGAACATCTACCAGAGCTTTGCGCTAAACCGATTGAGGGGAATTATGTTCGGACACTCGGTATTCTAACGACCTCAACTGTAAATAATCTCTCCCCATCGACTAAAAAATTCATTCCTTTTTTACAAGATTGGGTTCAAGAAAATTATTAACATGCATAAAAGGGCTTATGTCCTGGGGTGTCCCGTACTTAGAAAAGCTTAAAGGGCAACCTTCCTTTGATAACGACTTTCCTGCTATAAGTATTTGCTCCATTATTGTAACAAAAGACGTATCTAAAATCAGACACGCCTTTTCATCTTATTCACCTAGGATTTCTTTTTTAGATGGTGCTTGTTTTTTTGATTGATAGTTGACGGTAGCAATCACGCAAACCGTTATAAGTACATAAGACAACTCAACAATTGCACAAAATCTAATAAAGTAAAACAAGCTTGGATTAACTAAATATTCTGCAGAAGTAACGAATATCGGAATATATAAGACCCATGTAAAAATGGTCAAGAAGCTTTGTATTTCAATGTCCATACGAGCCCTTTTAGGTTGCACCATTATTAAACAAATGTATTGTACAATCATTAAAAAAATTGCTGCTAATATAATCTCTGGGTTAATCTGATGCGTTTTTAGAGATGTGAAAAGTAAAATAGCTACACCTGTTACGATTACAGATAATTCATTTCGAAATTCAAGTAAAACTCTTTTAATGATAGTATCTCCTCCAATGATGATTACGTATTTTTCTAAGACTACTAGTAATTCTATATAGAATCTTTTCCATAAAACATCTATTAATATAGTTGTATGGGACAAACCATCATCCTATGACTATTAATTTTTTTGAACTACTAATTTTGCAATCATATAATGTACAAATATGTTAAGAAACATGATAAACATAGTTGCTGTCACAACTCTGACAAAAATCACTTAAATTATTCGGAACGTGGATACAATTTGAAAATGTATGGATTAAACTCCAATTTGCGTGGATTGGATTTTGAACAGCGTGGATTACTCGTCTTTTTATGTGGATTAACCCCAAAAAATTCGTGGATTGGCACATATATTAATACTTAAATTAAGAGGCTTATTCTTGAAATAAATAAGCCCCTTAAAATTCTCACTATATATCATCCTTCATCCGCTTCTTATACACAATAACAGTCAGGATCATCACGATAATTATCCACAAGCTTATAAGACCAAATGGTTGGACTATATCTCCTATTTGAAAATGATTTTCGAGTGATTCTGCTAGATTGATTAGTTGTGTACTAGGTAGCCATTCAATCACTTTTAATACCGGATACTTTTCTACAAATGCACTTGCAAAAGGTCCTATTGAAAATAGGAAGAAAACAGGCATTACAATAACAGAAGATTCCATAACAGTTTTAGCAATCAAACCTATTAATGTTCCTATAGTAATATAGAATATACTTGATAATAGGAACGCTATAATCATAATCAATGTATTTCCAGGATTATATCCCGTTAATAGGATTGAACCTGTTAAAATTAGAATCGTAATGATAAATGTTAACATACTTTTCCCTATTAAAATTTCAGGAATTGTTGCGGGAGATAGCATCAAATTTCTTAATGTGTTTTTTTCTTTCTCTTCTGCGATTAAACAACATTGAATGTAGGTTGCAACAAGAGAAAAAGTCATATTAATAGCCATAAAATGAACTTGGATTGTATCAGTACCCATTCGCAAGTAAAAAGCAGCAATGATCAAAGGTACCAAAATTATTGAAGATACAGCTAGATTTCGCGAGAATTCTTTATAATCTTTTACTAAGATTGCTTGCATTCTTTTCATGGATAAATTCATACTAATTTCCTCCCTGTTACTTGGACAAATATCTCCCCTAAGCTAGGTTCATTTGTAGACACTCTTTCAACCAGATTTTTTTGCATCCAGTCGAACATTTTATTAGCATCCGTTGCACCTTTACTGATTGTTTCTTGTTGACCATTTTTTAATTCAACTGTTAAGGTATCATCCGCATATTGCTTTTTTAACTCTTTCGGTGTTCCAATTGCACAAATCTTACCGTTGTTTAAAAAGGCAATTCGATTGCAAAGAGTATCTGCTTCAGCCATATCATGAGTTGTTAAAAAAACTGTAGTACCTTCTGCATTTAATCTCCTTAACCCTTCATAAATATGAAACTTATTTACAGGATCTAAAGCAGATGTAGGCTCATCTAAAAATAATAGATCTGGTTGATGCAAGATTGTACGAGCTAGCAGTACACGCTGTCTCATACCTTTTGATAGCTTGTTAATGTGTTTTTTTCTATCGCTATATAAATTCACAAATTCAAGAGATTTTTTAACAGAATTTTCATTCAAATTATATATTTTTCTATACAAATCCAGATTTTCTTCAATTGTTAAGCGATCATATAGACCACTATTATCAGATAAAATACCCAATCATTGCCGTGCTTCAGGTGATTTTAAAAAAGAAATATCCTGATTAAAGACTTTTACATCACCATTTGTCGGTGATAACTGCCCCGTCAAAATTTTAATCGTAGTCGTTTTTCCAGATCCACTTGGACCAAGAAAGCCAAAAATTTCTCCCTTTTCTATTTCAAAAGAAACATCCTGTAATGCATACTCGCTTTTAAACTTCTTTTGTAAATGATTTACTTTTATAACTTCCCCCATTTTATAAACCTCCTAATATGTCCTTGAAATTAGCATACTTAAGATTTACTCATTACACATCAAAATATGGATGAATTGTATTATATGTCGATGAACAGTACCATTTAATCCGTGATTAGCAACAATTATTTCCTGAGAAATATTTATATTCCTATGATTTCCTTTAATTCGACTAATTTAGATCTTGAAAGTGGTACATTTAGTCTTTCTTTACCCGATAAAACCAAGCTATAACTGTTTTTTGACCATGTTATAACTTCTCTTACTTTTTGCAGATTTACAATATATGAACGGTGGCATCTAAAAAAGCCAAAGTGTATTAATCGTCTTTCTAACTCACTTAACGTTAAGGAACACGGATACGCTACTCCAGTAACAAATACATTCACTTCTCCTTCGACGCTTTCAATATAATCAATTTCAGGTGGATTAAATAATACCAATTTATCTTTGATCTTCGTTGGAATCTTCTCTAATTTAATAGCTTGCTTATCTACCTTCATATCAATCGAATTTTCCTCTTGCAAATCAAACTTTTCTAACCCTGTATCTTCTATACGAAATACACTATATGTCGAAATCATTAAGTCTTCTAAACTTGCAGACAAAAGACATATTGTGTATCCTTTCTCCTTCAAGAAATTCAAAGTACGTTCTACAATACGCTTTGTTTCAATATCTAAATTTTGATATGGCTCTTCAATAATATGTATTGGCTTTTCATGAATAAGTAATTTAGCAAGTTTAACTCTTTGCAATTGTGAATAGGATAAATTTTTTATTTTCAATTTTTTCGCTTTTAATAATCCCGTAATGTTCAGAGCATCATCGATTTCAATATTAGAGTTATATAATTTTTTCTCGAATTTCAGACTTTCGAATATAGTCATTCTTTCGTAATGTCCTTCCTGTCGAAAGAATATATTCATATTAGAATAATGTTGAAGATATTTTAGGAGACAATCAATTTGAAAAACATCTAAATGCATTCCTACAATTTCACCTGAAGTTAATGGTAATTGAAAAGATGGTAAAAGAATTCTACCATCAAATGTTGTTATTGTAGGAATTTTAATTGGTTGTTGAAATTTTTCCATAATATTCAAAATCCTTTCGTGTTTATTTTGAAATATGTATATAAAGCAAAAACCCCCATTAGCTTGATTAGTCCATATTTCATATAAAAAAGCCCATAGATGACTTTTTCATATCTATGGGCTTATTATTTAACTCTATATTTTTATATTAATTCCTTCAATTTCCTACGTAATAGTTTATTTGAACCGTTTCTAGGAAGTTCATCAACAATATAAATTTTATTTGGCACTTTGTAACCCGCCAAATGTTCTTTGCAGTATACCAGGAGTTCGTTCACTTCTACATTATTATTCAATACCACAAATGCATTTGGAACTTGTCCCCATTTGTCATCTTCTACTCCACAAACACCTACTTCTCGAACAGATGGATGAGATGTTAAGACGTTTTCTATTTCTGCGGGATATATATTTTCTCCACCAGAAATGATTAAATCTGACCGGCGATCCACTACAAATAAGTACCCTTCATCATCAAAATAACCAATATCTCCACTATGCAACCAACCATCTTGTTGAGAAGGTTTATCTGAAAAACGTCCCACATAACCAGGTGTTACATGTTTCCCTCGTATTAATATTTCGCCTTGCTCAAATGGTGCCTTTGCATTTTCTATTCGGATTTGATTAAAAAATAATGGTTTTCCTGCAGAACCAATTTTCCGCAATGCATCTTTACTTGATAAAGTTGCTGTTTGTGAGGATGTTTCGGTCATGCCATATGTCTGTGAAATTTGAATATGTCGTTTGATAGCGCGTTTTAAATAATCGATTGGTACAGGTCCGCCCCCTGCAAGCATTGTTTGGAATTTATCAGATACGTATACATCACGATGCTCTAATTCTGTTAATATGCGCTCTAATGTGAAAGCTACAACAGACATACGTGTTACAGTACCATCTACTAGAAAATCGACTACCTTTTCAACATCAAATTTTTTCAAAAGTTCTAAGCGTACACCATGCAGTAAACATTTACACAACATAGAAAACCCACTAATATGAAAAAGTGGAACTGTACATAACCATGTATCATCTTCAACAAGACCTGTATTATAGAGGGAGGATGTTGCACTTGATACATGATTGCCCACAGTTTGACGGACCCCTTTTGGAAAACCTGTTGTACCAGATGTATACATAATCGTCATTGTATCATTTTCATCCCATTCATCTGTTGGTGTAAATGCTATTGCAGATACATCTGAGACTTTAGAAAATGAATGAATTGGTGAAGCTGTTTCCGGCAACTTATTTAGCAATTCATCTTCTACTAATATTGCAACTGCCTCTGAATCTTGAATTTGATAAGCTAATTCTGTTTTACTTAAACGCAGATTGAGAAGTACCATTTCACATTGTAAATGCATACAGCCACAAATCATGAAAATAATTTGTGGTGTAGATGTTGCAAAAATAGCTACACGATCATGCGCTTTAATGCCTAGTGCTTCTAGTTTTGAAGCATATCGTAATGCTAAATCATTTATCTCTTTATATGTCCAAGACTGACCTTCGAAACTTACTGCTACTTGTTCCGGGGTTAGTGTTGAACGCTGTAAAATCCAATTTGGAATCATTTTTTGTCACCCTTATAAAAAAATCATTAAGATAATCATATCATTATAGTAACAGAAAATGAAAAAGCTCGTATCAAAGGTATACGTGCAAGGATATTACTTTTACTATTATTGCTACAATTTAAGCAGTAAATAAAAAACTACTCTCAAACGAGAGTAGCTTTCTATAGACAATTCATTCTATTATGGGAAACGTGGGAATTGACCGAAGTCTGGATCACGTTTTTCTTTAAATGCGTCGCGACCTTCTTTTGCTTCATCTGTTGTGTAGTAAAGTAAAGTAGCGTCTCCACCTAATTGTTGTAAACCAGCAAGACCATCTGTATCTGCGTTAAATGAAGCTTTTAAGAAACGTAGAGCAGTTGGTGATTTTTTAAGCATTTCTTCACACCATTCTACTGTAGTATCTTCAAGTTTTTCATAAGGTACTACTGTATTTACAAGACCCATGTCTAATGCTTCTTGCGCGTCGTATTGACGACATAAATACCAAATTTCACGAGCTTTTTTATGTCCAACGATACGTGCTAAATAGCCTGCACCGTAACCAGCGTCAAATGAACCTACTTTTGGTCCAGTTTGTCCAAAACGAGCATTTTCAGCAGCGATTGTTAAATCACATACGATATGCAGTACATGTCCACCGCCGATTGCATATCCTGCAACCATTGCTACTACTGGTTTTGGAATTTTACGGATTAAAGTTTGTAGATCAAGTACATTTAGGCGAGGAATATTGTCTTCACCAACATAACCACCGTTACCACGTACTTTTTGGTCTCCGCCTGAGCAGAATGCTTTTTCGCCTTCACCAGTTAAGATAATTGCACCAATTTTTGCATCGTCGCGAGCACGAGTAAATGCATCGATCATTTCTGCAGTTGTTTTTGGACGAAATGCATTTCTTACTTCTGGACGGTTAATAGTAATTTTAGCAATGCCGTTATAAGATTCATATTTGATATCTTCGTAGACATGTTCTGTTACCCATTCACGAGTCATTATAAATCCTCCTATATTGTTTCTAGGTGTTTCTCTATTATTGTAGCAAAGATTTGTGGATTTTCCACATGTATTGCATGGCCAACACCTGATACGATTACATTTTTGCAATATAAGAATCTTTCCTTCATATCAATGGCCTTTTGTTGGAATTTTTTATCTAATTCACCTGTTATCAATAGTACAGGCTTTGTAAAGTTCTGCAAATCACCCCAAAAGGATGGTTGTGATCCAGTTCCCATGCCACGCAAACTATTGGCTAAACCAACTACACGTTGGCTTAATCTTTCTTCTCGTATTGCTTGTTGTTTTGATTCTGACAATTTTTTTTGTGATTCAAAAAGAGGAATGTTCTCCCATTGTTCCACAAAAGCATCTAGTCCATACTTTTCAATTTTTTCTGCTAATGCACGATCACTTTTTCTTCTCGCTTCACGTTCTTCTTCTGTTTTAAGTCCAGGTGAAGAACTTTCTAAAATTAGCTGGTCAACCATTTCCGCATATTTCATCGTAAAAGCGAGCGCTACACGTCCTCCCATTGAATAACCAATTAGAGTAAATGACGGAATACGTCTTGCTTCAAAAAAGTCATGCAATAATTCAACTTGTTCTTCCATCGAATATCTTTTGACGATATATGGAGCATCCGATAACCCATGACCAATCAAATCTATAGTAATAATACGATAAGTTTCTTCAAATGACTCAATTACCTCATCCCATGTCTTTGTACTACCTGTGAAGCCATGTAAGAAAACAAGCGTTTTTTCAGCTTGAGGATTTATAATTTGGTAATGTACATTTAAATCTCTTACAGATGTCATTACGCTTGCCATTTTTCATCTAACTCCTTACTAATAGAGTCCCATAAATTTCGATGAGATTGGACATTAACTGATCGATTTGTTACCACTTCGATAATACGGACAGGTTTTACTTTAGGGGATTCAAGTACCTGTACAAACTTTTCTTTTGAGTGAATGACATCATATTGAGCATCGTACATTCTTGCTAAATCCGAAAATTGCAAATCAGAAGGGGTACCAAATAACTCTTCATAATAATCTTCTACAGTTGCCTGTGAAAGATAAGAGAAAATGCCACCACCATTATTATTCATCACAACAATTGTGATATCACAATTTTGATAACGGCTAGCTATTAATCCATTTGAATCATGTAAAAATGCTAAATCTCCTATTAATAAATACGAATGTCTATTTGTTGCTAATTGTGTACCAATTGCTGTTGAAACAACGCCATCAATTCCGTTTGCACCGCGATTAGCATAAATACGCACATCTTTATTTGTTTTATAGAAAAACGTATCTACATCACGGATTGGCATACTACTACTTGCAAATAAATTACAATGGTCAGGTAAATGCTCAAATAACGTTGCTGCTAAAGCGCCTTCATCAGATTCACTTTGGATGTATTCTTTCACATGGTGAGAGGCTATTTCATTGGCTTCCAACCAGTTTTGTACATAGTCGCTATCAGTGCTTAAATTGGTGATCGTAACATCATTTAACCAGCTGCCTATTTGTGCTTGAATATGATGTGTCGTAATAGCTAATGAGTCTCTAAACATTGGATCCTCATCAATAACCAAGTAAGTTTTTGGCTGAACATTACTTAAAAATTGCATCAACGGTTTTGAAACTGGTTGTGCACCAAAACGTATTACAGTATCTGCAGCTGCTACTTGTTTAAATGTTGAATTTTTCAAAAGAGCATCATACTGGTCAATGACAAAATCTGCGCAATCATTTGGCACATTTCCACGTAGATGAGAAAGACTTTCTACAAGAACCGGCCATTTCAAATGGCGAATAAAGTCCCAAATAATATTCAAATCTGTATTTTGAGCCATTTCTCCCATAATTAGAATCCCTTTTTCGGCATGTCCAATTATAGTTTCCAACATATTCATAGCATGCTCATTTGGACGAATTTCTTGTGGCATACTTTCTATGAATGACACTGTTGGTAATTGTTTAGGAAAGTCTATTAACAAAGGCTCTCTGAATGGTACGTTGACATGTACAGGTCCTACTGGTGCTGTTGTCGCAATTGCAACAGCTCGCGCAATATGACGTTCGATAAATGGCAAAGTGTTTGGTGACTCGTCCGGTATTGGAAAATCAACTGACCATTTTACTTGATTGCCATATAAATTAGGTTGTGTTATTGCTTGCGGTGCTCCTACCTCACGAAGCTCATGAGGTCTGTCTGCGGTTAATACGATTAAAGGTGTTCTAGCTAACTTCGCTTCTACAATTGCTGGAAAATAATTAGCCGCTGCAGTACCTGATGTACAAATAAGAATAACTGGATTTGCACTTACTTTCGCTATCCCTAAAGCTAGAAATGCAGCTGATCTTTCGTCAACTTGTCTGTACATTTTAAATTCTTTTGTATGTGCAAAAGCATATGCTAAAGGTGTTGAACGTGAACCTGGACTTACTACAACATCCTTTACCCCTGCTTGATATAAAGATGCAACAAGCTTATATACATAGCTTGTTAGAATCTCTTTGTTATTCATGTAATTGTCCTCCTAAAGCACGAATCATCGGACGGAATTTCACAAGTGTTTCTTCATATTCACTTTGCGGTTGTGAATCTGCAACAATTCCACCACCTGCATATAAATAGGCTTTATCTTGATGTAATAATGCAGAACGAATTGCAACTGCAAATTCTCCATTTCCATTAGCATCTAACCAGCCAATTGGTGCTGCATACAAACCTCGATTCATAGGTTCATATTTACGAATGACTTCCATAGCCTTCATACGTGGTACACCACCTAATGCTGGTGTTGGATGCAATGTTTTTACTAATTTTAAAATAGTTGCATCATTTTTTAAGTGTCCTTCTACAGGTGTATATAAATGTTGAATATCTCTTATTTTCAAAAGTCTTGGCTCTGATGGAATAGTATAGCTTGCGCAGTTTTCTTTAAATGTATGTCCAATCATATCTACAACATATTGATGTTCTGAACGATTCTTTGCATCATTTAACAAACTTTGTCCTAAGCCTTCATCTTCTTCTGCAGTTTTACCACGTTTTACAGAACCTGCAACACATGAAGAGTAAGCATAAGAATTTTCGACTTTTACTAAGCGTTCAGGCGAAGCACCAAAAAACAGCTTTTCATTATGTTCTAGCCCAAACAAATAACTTTCTGGTTGTTCTAAAATTATTTGAGATAAAACATTTGGTGATGATACTTCTTTTTCGAATTCTAAAGCAAGTGATCGAGCGATTACCACTTTATCAGCTTCTTTTTGACGAATTAAAGAAGTCACTTGATGAATAGATTCTAAATATTCTTCTTTAAAAGGTTCAAAACTACTTTTCACTTTTGGTTTAGCATATGTTTTCAATGCTTTTACTTGTGCCGTATGCATAAGTTCGTCACGTTTTTTACATAGTTCGTTTAATATTTGCGGATTTTCCTGTTCTGCAATATAGTTTGTACTAATATAAACATGATCATTACGTATAACTAGTTGATATGTAGCAACTACAAAAAATGCTGGTGGCATGCCTTCCCATTCACCTGAAACACCATTTTCAGGATCAAAGGTAAAACCGCCAAACAGAATCGGTTGTAACTCTTTGTCATTTGTTACAATATGCTGTGTTAGCTTTTTCCATTGTTGTTCCACATCATCAAAACGTTGGTCTGTTGAATGACTTGTTATAATATGTGCATAACCCAAACCTACTAATGTAAACGTTTTCTCGCGATTTTGCCAATAATATCTCTGATTTGCAAAGGACTCTTCCCCTGCTTCAAAAAATGCCAACGCTGATAATCGATTCACTTCAATTGTTTCTGTAAAAAATTTTAGTGTCGACTTTTCTGTCTCAGTTTCAATTTGGTCGCCGGTTGTTGTCGACAACTTACGATTCATGAAAATTCCCTCCGTCAGTAGATTGATATACTTATCTACTCGTACATCCTTCGTTATCCTATACTATCATACATCTTTCTATAAAATTCAGCACTTATTTACCTTTTTATTTCTACAAAATAAATAAGGCATATAGATAATTCTATATACCCTGTTTTTGTATATATCGAAGAAAATTCTCATTTGCAATCATCTTCACTTCATCTTCTGAAAAGTGCTGAAATAATGTTAAGATTAAATTTTGCGATTGGGATGCATTTTCAAGACCAATAACCGTTCTGTCAATCCCATCAAAATCAGATCCTAACCCTATATGCTCAATCCCCACTAATTCAGCCAAATATTTCACATGTTTAACCAAATCATCAATAGTGACATCGTCTGTACCTTCTTTAATAAACGGTGGATAATATACAACGTGAATATGACCACCTTGTTTTACTAATGCGATTGCCTGCTCATCTGATAAATTTCTAGTATGATTACACAAGGCTCTTGCATTTGAATGACTCGCTATCAAATGCTTTGCTAAAGGCAAAATATCCCAATAACTTTTTTCGTTGAGATGTGATACATCAATAATAATATCTCTATCATTTAATAATTCAATGACTTCTTTACCGAATGGCTTCAGTCCCTGATTCGGATTTTCTTCTGCCCCATAAGCCACACTATTTTCAAAATTCCATGTTAGACCAACTAATTTTACACCTGCATCTAGAAGGGTTTGCAACTTTAAAAGGTCTTCTCCAATTGCATCACAGCCCTCTAAACTTAATATTGCCCCTAATTGTCCTTCTTTTAATGTATATACCTGTTTCCAATCTGTTATATGGATTACATCAGGATTGGGCTGTAATACATTTGTATAAAATAACTCAACTTGTCGCATAGCCTCGGTAAATTTATCGGCTTGTGGAACATCTTCTCCTATAAAGATAGCAAAATCTTGTATCACGACCTGACCTGCTTGTAGTTTTTCCTTACTTGCTTGTAGTTGAATAGCAGAGGAAAATTTAATGGGTGGGTCAGCTTTCGTTAACTTACCTAATACATCACAATGTAAATCGATAATCTTCATATATGCACCTACTTTTTTATCTTATTATATTAGAACTTTCTAGCTACATATTAGATATCCATAAGAAAAACCAACAGAAAATTTACTTTCAGTTGGCTTTACCTAATTTTATAATAAATGTATGGGTTGTCTTTAATCGTATCCTACATCAGATGGAGTGTCTGAAGAGCCATATTCCTCGACTACAAGGAAACTATCTTCACCATCTATTCGGTAGTCCTTTAAATTACTTGGATCAGAAGTTGTCGCATTTAAAATTTCTTCTTCTACAGGGCGTTCTTGTGTACCAGCAGTTCTTTCGGAATGCTCTATACAAGTTAATGTAGTTGGCATTGCTTCCATCCGCTCAAAGGGGATTTCGATGCCACACACTATGCAATGTCCATAGGTGCCATCATCTATTGCTTTTAGAGCTTTTTCAATATTATCTAATTGAAATTCGTTAAACTTGTCCATCGCCAATTCAGTTGCTGAATCCATCATGTCAGTAGCTTGGTCGGCTGGATGATTATCATAATTAGATAACTCTGTCGACTCAAATATTTCATCGTTATCTGTTCTTGCTTTAATCCTTTTTTGTTCATCTGTTAATAATTTTTTTAATGTGTGTAATTGTTGATCTGTCATTAACTTAAACCTCCATTCTGTAATATTTATGCCCCAAATTTCTTTTTTCAAAGCACATATTTGTAAATAAAACTATCTTCATGATTAAAATTGAATTTCAGAATATGTATTAAAAAAGGAACTCTATATTCCGAGCTCCTTTCATCTTTTTTATAAGTTATAAAGTTAACACTAACACTGAACTGTACACTTTTTAAACGTTTGCATATATTGCATCTCGTAAAAATTGTGCCATACCTTTTTGGTGCTGATCATAATATGCTGTAAATCTCTCATCAGCTACATATAAGTCTGCAAGGCCTTTATGGGCTTCTTTAGAATAAGATGGCCAATAATGTGTTAGCCATTCTTTATGGCATTTTACAGCTTCCTGTGCTTTTATATTTGTAACATCTCCTGTTATCATCGCCTCTTTTAACAAATCAATTATTCTCTTTTCTAGAATTTGATTTTCTTTAAATACTTCTTCACTCATTCCTTGTAATTTCTTATTCGATTCATCTATTACATCATTACCATATTTCCCGCGAATTTCATTTCCATAATTTTCCTCATTTTCTTGAATCTTTTTATCCTTTAAGCCTTCAAATCTTTCATGATCCTTCATTTCATATGCTCCTTCCAAAGATTGAATTGTCTTTTTAACATTAAGTAACATTTTATCGATTATCGCTCGTTCTTTTAGTAATTTCTTTTGATGTTCTTGTAAAGCATTTTTTATATCAAAATTCGATTCATTTATAATTTGTTTTATTTCTTCCAATTTCAAACCTAATTCACGATACAATAAAATTTGCTGCAACAATTGCACTTCATAATCTCCATAAATGCGATAACCCGAATTAGTAAATCTTAAGGGTTTAAGTAAATTAATCTGATCATAATAACGTAATGTCCTAGTCGTAACTCCAGAAAGTATAGCAAGTTGCTGAATGGTATATTCTATTTTCATCACCTCGTACAATCAATATACAGATTGACGTAACGTAAATGTCAATACTGTTTATATTGATTTTCAAACTATTTTTATGTTATAAGTTCACTCTGATTCTTTTTCTGTTTGATTGTTAAGCAGTTTCTTCTGGGTTTAATATAATTACCTAAATCTTTTAATTACAAATCGTGCTTCGTTTTTCAAAACTCAGTTCTTTTATCTCAACTTTTTTATCCATATTGGACATCGACAGTTTTATCAATCGTAGTAACACATCAATATAAAGATATAGGTAACACCATAGGATAAGGATGGAGAATGAGCCACTACATTTAGTATAGAACCTTTACAAAAAGATTATAAAAATAGACATAAAAAAATCCTTTAGAACTTAACGTTCTAAAGGATTTAATATGACCCCTACGGGATTCGAACCCATGTTACCTCCGTGAAAGGGAGGTGTCTTAACCACT